>CAZRHW010000447.1:0-3380 GCA_964599785.1 uncultured Bacteroides sp.
AGTTTTTTCCAGCCATATTTATAAAGGAAGTTAATTTAAATTGTTAATAAACTTATTTAATGATCCTGTTTCCAAACGCCAAGATCAATATTGGATTATCCATCATCCGGAGAAGAAATGATGGATTTCATGATATTGAAACGATCATGTATCCAATTGGCCTCTGTGATGCACTCGAATACATTGTGGATAAAGAAAGCAAAACACCTGGCAGGATGACGATCACCTATTCCGGAAATGTATCCTTTACTGGTCAGGATATCTGCCTGAAAGTAATCCAGCTGTTGAAAAAGATGTTCCATTTACCGGCTCTGAAAATGCATTTACTTAAATGTATTCCGGTTGGAGCCGGATTAGGAGGTGGAAGCTCTGATGCTGCTTTCCTGCTTAAATCCCTGAATGATTTTTTTTCTTTCGGTCTTACCTGTGACCGGTTGGAAGAGCTGGCGTGTAGTATTGGTGGTGATTGCCCTTTCTTTATAAGGAATAACCCGTGTTTTGTTTCAGGGAAAGGAAACCTGCTTCAGGATATATCATTAAAACTGGAAGGATATTGGCTTCTTCTCGTTTTTCCGGGGATCATTATCAGTACACAGGCAGCCTACCAGGAGGTTACCCCCGTATCCGGATCTGAAAGCCTGCATGATTTGATTCAACAACCTGTCGGTCATTGGAAAGCTTGCATTAAGAACCAGTTTGAAGATTCAATAATGAGGAAGTATCCCCTCCTTTTGGAAATCAAAGAAGAGCTTTATAAGATGGGAGCTGTTTATGCATCAATGTCCGGGAGTGGTTCAGGACTCTATGGTATTTTTAATTCGGAGATAAAGATTCCGGCAAAATTCAATTCTTTCTTCATATACAAGGAATATCTTGGGAGCAAGGTTTTTAATTGACCGTACAAAGTCCACTATTCAAGTTCAACCATAATAAAATCTTTCGGCACCCTTTCACCTTCAGTAACATTAACAGCTTTCACTTTCCCGGATTTTGAGAAAACAACACGGCTTTTCATTTTCATTGCTTCCAGTATCAGAATCAGATCACCCTTTTCAACCTGTTGCCCTTCGCGGATAAATAATTTGACAACTGTGCCCGGTATATGGGATATAACTTTTCTGGGGTCAGGATTATTCCAACCCTTCCTGTTCTCAAACTTTCGGTTTAATAATGTGCGGTATTTAGTCCCATCAATAACCAGAGATTTGTATCTTAGAGTTTTATCTCCCATGACAGGTTCTTTTTCTGTTTTTTTCTTATTCTTCAAAATTTCTTTCCTGTATGACAGATTTTTTTCTTCTGTATTCAATGAGTCTGTTTTGTTTTTATTTTTTATATCCGGGATAGCTGTATTTGCCATATTCTGAGAGTTTTTTAAAAAGGTGGAACGCCGTGTTTCTTATTTGGAAGATAAACCGATTTATTGCCTGAAACTTCAATGGCATGGAGCAGAAGATTTCTTGTCTCGGAGGGCACAATAACTGAATCGATGTAACCCCGGGCAGCTGCCACATAAGGATTGGCAAATTTCTGTTTATACTCCTTGACCTTCTGTTTCCTCATCTTTTCCGGATCCACTGCAGTGGCAATTTCTTTCCTGAAAATGATATTGGCTGCTCCTTCAGGACCCATGACTGCAATTTCTGCTCCGGGCCATGCAAAAACGAAATCAGCCCTTAGATGTCTTGAAGCCATCGCGATATAACCACCTCCGTATGCCTTCCTTAGAATAACCGTAAGTTTAGGTACAGTTGCCTCACTGTATGCATATAGAACTTTCGCTCCATGACGGATAACACCAGCATGTTCCTGGTCAATCCCCGGCAAATAACCCGGTAAATCAACAAGCGTTATGATCGGGATATTAAAAGCATCACAAAACCGGATAAATCGTGCTGCCTTATCGGAGGAATCAACGTCAAGGACACCAGCAAGTACCAGGGGCTGATTACATACAAAACCAACAGTTTCGCCGGCAAGTCTTCCAAATCCTATCACAATATTTTCTGCCCACCTTTCCTGGACTTCCAGAAAATCAGAATCATCAACCAAAGATCTGATTACATCCCTCACATCATAAGGCTGCCTGGGATCACTAGGTACAATATCATCAATTTTGTATTCTGGCCTGGGATCTTTAGGAGGGAATTTCTTAGCTTTCTGGAGATTATTCCATGGGATGAATGTGATCAGTTTCTTGATCTGTTCGAAACATTCAGCCTCAGACTCAGCATAGAAATGAGCATTCCCTGAAATCTCGCTATGAACCCTGGCACCGCCAAGATCTTCCATGGATATGTCTTCACCAAGAACAGTCTTAATAACTTCCGGACCAGTGATAAACATCTTTGATATTTTATCAACAACAAAAACAAAATCGGTGAGTGCAGGCGAATATACAGCACCACCTGCACAAGGGCCCAGTATTATAGATAGTTGTGGAATCACGCCGGAATTAAGTGTATTTCTGAAAAATATCTCTCCATAACCCGAAAGCGAATTTACACCTTCCTGGATCCTTGCACCGCCCGAATCATTGATGCCGATAAGGGGAACCTTCATTTTTAGAGAATGATCCATTATTTTCGTGATCTTCCGGGCATGCATCAGTCCAAGTGATCCTCCTGCAACAGTAAAGTCCTGGGCAAAAATACAAATTGGTGCCCCGAAAATAGTCCCGGTACCTATTACGACTCCATCCCCATGAAGAGTCTTTTTATCCATATCAAAATCCCGGGCATCATGCTCAACAAAAAGATCATATTCCGTAAAGGTATCCCTATCCAACAAGGTAATAATCCTGTCCCGGGCAGTCATCTTGCCCATCGCCACCTGCTTTTCTTTAGCTTTTTCCCCTCCACCCTGCAGGATGATCTCACGTCTTTTTTTAAGCTCTTCAATTTTTTTATTTAATGCCATTTTGATTACTTTTTATGCAGTGTGCATTTAAACCAAATTTATTAAATTTTTTATCTCCTGACAAATTGGACAACTGAGTTATAATATGTTAAGAATTAATTATTTAAAAAAAATGGCCGCATCACAGGTTAAATTTATTTTTGCTGAAATATAAGTTAATTAGCAAACAATATGGAATGCAACAATACGAAAACAATACAATTTATAAAAATATATCTCCTTATTTTTATACCCTCATTCTATTTTGGTGCCATTCTGTAAAGAAAGAAAGCAATAACAGCATAAAGAATATTAGGTAACCAGGCAGCAACTATTGGATTAAGGCTTCCACTTATCGCAAACTGGGAAGAGAATTGCATAAAGAGAATATAGGAGAAAGCTACAAGAAGTCCAATCCCAATCTGCATGCCTATGCCGCCTTTGACTTTTTTTGAAGATACTGATACTCCAATCAGGGTAAG
>CAZRHW010000448.1:0-3349 GCA_964599785.1 uncultured Bacteroides sp.
AGGATAAATTGGATTCCAGATATCTATATATTTCTTACAAAGTAAATAAAATAACCTGAGCTCGCAAAGTGTTGATTAGCAGATATCTGTGCCTTGCAACCCGATAGCAAAAGGGATTTGCCTTCCTTCAGGTATCCTACCTGAGGGCCTTTCTTAGTCGTCCGCGTGTCGCTGTGCTCCTGTGTCATAGCCGACTTGCACTATTGCTACAGCTACAGTGACATGTGGTCGGCGCAGACGCAAGCTTTGACGGTGGTGCAATCTTCGCACAGGTGCAGCAGGCAGGTTAACGTGAAAAAGCGGTTGTAACATACCCATGTTTAAAGTATTGAAATTTTAATATCTTTGGTTACGTTGACCAAAGCGTTAATAATAATAAATCTATCAATTATGACTACGAAAAAACTACTCTTATCATTCATTCTGTGTTTAACATTTTCTTCAGGGATTTTTAGTCAAATCCCTCCTACAGCTCCTCCAACCTATATGGTTAATGAAGTTGTGGATATTATCGGTGATTTCCGTGATTTCTCAAACACATACTACCTCGCTGACAGTCTTGGTTCGTTCGATCCTGCAACAGGAAAAGGAACGATAGTATACAGGCGGTTTGAGTATTCGACAAGACAGGCTTTTAATAATATACTTGCAACTTTACACCCGGTAAGGCCAAATGAGTTTCCCGGCATAGAATATGCTGTTTCACCTGTGTTGCCTTTTTCAATCGAATTTATCTCTCCCCGCTCGTTCAGGATTAAAGCGAGTACCGGCCTTCAGGCCGCACCGGAAGATGAATCCCTGATGCTGGTAACTGGAAAGCCTTCAAAAGATGATTCCTGGAAATACAGCAAAATAAAGGGAGGGCACAAATACACAGGAAATTATGGCTCGGTGGTTGTTAAACAAAATCCATGGCGTATTGAAATCTATAATTCAGAGGGTAAACTGATTACCCGTACTACTCACAGAGTCGATAATGATTCAACGTATACTCCTATACTGCCGTTTTCATACGTTCGTCGTGCTTCCGACTATTCCCGCAGTATTGATGCTGTCTTTAACCTGGGCCCTGATGAAAAAATTTTTGGTTGTGGAGAATCATTTACAGGCCTGAACAAAAGAGGACAGAAGGTCGTATTATTTGCAGATGATGCGAACGGCGTGGATAATGAAACGATGTATAAGCCTATTCCTTTTTTTATGAGCAGTAATGGTTATGGTATGTTTATGCATACTTCAACACCTGTCACATGTGATTTTGGAAAATATTGCAGTGGAATTAATTCACTGATGATCGGTGATGATAAGCTTGACCTGTTTGTTTTTCTTGGGGAACCCAAAGATATTCTTGATGAATACACAGATCTTACAGGGAAAGCCCCCATGCCGCCACTCTGGTCATTCGGGTTCTGGCAAAGCCGTATCACTTACTTTTCTGAAGAAGATGGAAGAGCAGTAGCAGATAAACTCAGGAGATACAAGATTCCGGCAGATGTCATACATTTTGATACGGGATGGTTTGAAACGGACTGGCGATGTGATTATAAATTCTCCGAATCGCGGTTTGAAGATGCAACCAAAATGATTGCTGATCTTAAGAAACAGGGATTCCATACCTGTTTATGGCAACTTCCATATTTTGTCCCAAAAAACAGTTTATTTCCTGAACTTCTGGAGAAAAACCTTGTTGTAAGAGACCGCTCGGGGAATTTGCCTTATGAAGATGCAGTGCTCGATTTCTCCAATCCTGAAGCAGTGAAATGGTACCAGGAAAAAATTGCAGGTTTATTAAAACAGGGTGTGGGAGCCATTAAGGTTGATTTTGGTGAAGCCGCTCCGTTAAATGGTATTTATCACTCCGGGCGTTCGGGATTTTATGAACATAATTTATATCCCCTGCGTTACAACAAAGCTGTTGCAGACATAACCCGTGAAGTTAACGGTGAAAATATTATCTGGGCACGCAGTGCATGGGCAGGTAGTCAGCGATATCCGCTTCACTGGGGAGGGGATCCCGCTCCAACAGATATAGGCATGGCCGCTGAGCTGCGCGGTGGATTATCATTCGGCATATCCGGATTTTCATTCTGGAGCCACGATATGGGAGGATTTGTTCAATCTACACCGGAAAACCTGTATCGCAGATGGTCAGCTTTCGGGGCATTAAGCTCGCATTCACGCAGTCATGGTACACCACCTAAAGAAGCGTGGGAATACGGTGAAGATTTCCTTAATTATTTCAGGTTAACCCTTGAAATGAGATACAGACTTATGCCTTATATCTATGCACAGGCAAAAGAATGTACAGAAAAAGGATTACCAATGGTCAGGGCATTATTTATTGAATATCCCGGCGATCCGGGCGCATGGCTTATTGAGGATGAATATATGTTCGGTGCCGATATGCTTGTGGCACCATTATTTGAAAGCGGACAGGGAAGGAATGTATACCTGCCTGCCGGATCATGGATAGATTACCAAACAGGTAAAATATATACCGGAGGCAGGCATTATATTGAGAAAGGCAGTATCGATGTGATCATGCTTATTCGTGACGGAGCCGTAATTCCGCATATCAAGCTGGCACAATCGACAATGCAGATGGATTGGTCAAAAATTGATCTTGTCGTATTTACAACAGGCAATCAGCAGGCAAGCGGACTGATCTGTCTCCCTGAGGACAATAAACTCCTTACCGTCACTTTAAGTAAATCGGGGAATAAATACCAATTGGATAAAGATCCTTTCACAGGTAAAGTAACCTGGAAGATTAAATCATATTCTGAATAATATTTAGCCACTAAGACTCTAAGACACAGACCAGCCTGCCGTCAGGCAGGGAGACACAAATTAATTTACTGAAATATAATATTTTATATTATTTATCTTATGTCGAACTCGAGTTAAATAAATATGCTTTGTTCTTATCTAAGCTAAAACCAAAGTCATGAAAAAATCAATTTATATCCATTATTCAATTTTTATTATCTTTCTTATAATAAGTGCCTGTAAACCCAAAGTTGATATCCAAAAGGAGAAGGAGGCCATTATTTCGGTCATTGAAGAGGAAAGGAATGCTTATTTTGACCGGGATATTTCCAGGCTGGAAGCTATCTGGGTGCAGGATTCCACATCAAAGAGAATATTCAGGTCAGAAACAGCTCTTATTATATTGAAAGGGTGGACAGAAATAAATGCTAATTATCAGGAGGATTTTGAAACAGACATATGGAAGGATTATGAAGATTTGAAAGCTGATTTCTCTGATTGGGAGATTAATATTTACGATAATAGCGCACTGGTGTATCATGATATTCATTGGACAGGAAAATATCTTGGTGAAAAGGTT
>CAZRHW010000449.1:0-3347 GCA_964599785.1 uncultured Bacteroides sp.
GGAGGAATTTCATAGAAACCTGAATCAAAGCAGGTTAGAAGGTAACTTTTTTTCAATTCAAGCTGGTCATTCCCCAGATTTATTGTATCTGTTTCAAATTGTCGAAGGACTTCAATCTTTGCAGTTAAAGTATCGCGAATATCAGGTAAAACAATATCTATTCCTGAAGGATAGCTCACCTGCAGATTCAGATTGAACTGGTCCCCTATAGTGATCAGGTTTGTATCAAGTGTGGCTTTGATTTCAACATATTGAGAATAGGATCTCTCCGGGAATAAGAATAAACATACCAGGACAATCATTGCTGATAGCATTCCTATTGTAATATTACTTCCCCGAACTTTCTTCATCCTGATTTCAATAATTATTGGTTTTTATCAAATAATCAATTATTATTTTTTATTCCGGCGCTGTATCACAACTTTGATATAAGGCTTCTCGCAGATTCCGCTGATTATTACGCAGATTTCGCAGATTTAATAACCTTATTATCAAACATCTGCAAAATCTGTGAGAAGCCCTCATTTTTTTTGGATCTCATATGATTTATATAATTATAATACAGCTTTTTTCTTCGTCGGCTTAGATCAATGTTAAATCACCCTCCCACCCTTTATCTTCCAACTTTTTCTTTCTCCTTTTGCCTTTTGCCTTTTGCCTTTCTGCCCATATCCTGCATTCTATCTTTTTTTAAACAGATTTATCAACGGTTTCACATAATCCTCATCTGTTCTTATGCTTACCCAGTCAATACCTGAGCGTGTAAGGATATCATTCAGTTCAGCCTGCTGATGTTGCCACCAGGCAACAAAACGGTCTCTTGTTATACGGTTATTTGAATCAATCCACATTAATTTTCCTGATTCAGAATCTTTAATCCTCACCAATCCAACCGGCGGCAATTCTGTTTCCCGCTTATCATATATACTCAGTGCGACAATATCATGCTTCTTGCTTGCAATTTTCAGAGCATCTATATAATCCTCATCAAAGAAATCGGAAATAATAAAAGCAGTGCTTCTTTTCTTTATTGCATTTGTCAGGTATCTGAGTGCTTCGGAAATACTCGTCCTGGTATGTACAGGTTCAAAGTTTATCAGTTCTCTGATAATCCTGAGAATATGCTGTCTTCCCTTTTTTGGCGGAATAAATTTCTCAATCACATCACTGAACATAATTACGCCAATTTTGTCATTGTTCTGGATAGCCGAAAAGGAAAGTACGGCTGATATTTCAGTGATTATATCCTTCCTGAGTTGCACAACCGTTCCGAAATTACGGGATCCGGAGACATCCACAAGCAGCATAACGGTCAATTCCCTTTCTTCTTCATAAATTTTAATAAAGGGATGATTAAACCTGGCCGTAACATTCCAGTCAATATTCCTGATATCATCACCATACTGGTATTCCCTTACCTCACTGAATGCCATACCACGCCCCTTAAATGCACTATGATACTCACCTGCGAATATATTTTTGGATAATCCGCGGGTTTTTATCTCAATCTTTCTGACTTTCTTAAGTAATTCTGTAGCTTCCACAGCTCAATTGTTCATTTGTTTAACTTCTTTTGTCAGAACAGAAAAAAACCATTCTCCCTTTTTCAGGGTTACCTGAAATTTCTTTCCTTCCTCCGTAAAATACCAGAGTCCTTTTTCAGATTTTGTATAATTTTCATCCAGGTCCTCCTGAATTTTTTTGAGAAGGGAATAATCACACGTCAGTTTATAATATTGACAGGTATCATTTTCGTTAAAAACAAAAAGCAAGGTTTGAGTATCGTTTTTATCAACATATTTCAACAGGTTATAGACTGTGTTTATTGATGATTCATCAAGAAAAAAATCCTTCCTGTTTTCTTTCATCAATTGTTTGACTTCATCTTTGTGTTTGCCAATATATACCTGGGCAATACATATTTCTACTGCTGTGAAATAAAGAGTGAACAGTAACAGGTATCTAGCGAATGATTTCATTTCAGGTTTATGGTACTTCAATAGTATTCAGGATATCAGTCACTATATCTTCTGTTGTTATATTCTCAGCTTCTGCTTCATACGTGAGTCCGATTCTGTGCCTGAGCACATCATGACAAATTGCCCTGACATCTTCCGGGATAACATATCCCCTGCGTTTAATGAATGCATAGGCTTTTGCTCCATGGGCAAGATAAATGCTGGCCCTTGGTGATCCGCCATACTGGATCATATTTTGATACTTTTCAAGACCATACTGATTCGGATAACGGGTCGAAAACACAATATCAAGAATATATTTCTCTATCTTTTCGTCGATATAGACCTCCTTCACAATATTCCTCGCTCTGAGTATTTCTGTCGGTTTAATCACCTTCTGTGCTGAAGGAAATATCTGGGCAAGATTTTCACGGACAATCAGCTTTTCTTCATCCCTGGTAGGATAACCAATGATGACCTTCAGCATAAACCTGTCAACCTGTGCTTCAGGCAAAGGATATGTACCCTCCTGTTCAATCGGGTTCTGAGTTGCAAGAACCATAAATGGCTGTTCAAGCTTGTATGATTCACTGCCTATGGTCACCTGTTTCTCCTGCATTGCCTCAAGGAGGGCACTCTGTACTTTTGCCGGTGACCTGTTGATCTCGTCCGCCAGGATGAAATGTGCAAAAATGGGTCCTTTCCTTACAGAGAAATCTTCTTTCTTCTGGCTGTAAATCATTGTTCCGATAAGATCGGCCGGTAACAGATCCGGTGTAAACTGGATCCTGCTGAATTTTGCATCGATTGTACTGGCGAGCGTATTCACAGCAAGGGTTTTTGCAAGCCCCGGGACTCCCTCCAGCAGGATATGACCGTCGGTAAGTAAACCAATCAACAGACTCTCAACAAGATGCCGCTGACCGACGATGACTTTGCCGACTTCCATGGTTATCATATCCACAAAAGCACTTTCTTTTTCTATTTTTTCATTCAGCTCTTTGATATTAATATTTTCTGCCATGATATGTTAGGATTTGAAAAGATTATTTAATAACAGTTAAATGCTGTTTTTCAAAATTTATGCCAACGAACCGCAAATTTAATGATCTAAAATGAAACAGGAAGAAGAGATGGTGTGATTGGGGGTTAAAAATTGTTAAATAAAGTAAATATGTCTTAAATGTTTGAATTTAAATCTGTTTTAAGATGACTTTAAAACTGGCAGTTTATGTGACAAAATTTCAGGACGAAATGGTTCCTGGTTCCTGGTTGCTTGTTCCTGGTGGGTGTGGGAATGGGGTGTGAATTAACCACAGAGGGCCACAGAGTCATTCCTCCGTGGTCCTCTGTACATCTCTGTGGCTCTCTGTGACCTTATAATTCTAT
>CAZRHW010000450.1:0-3342 GCA_964599785.1 uncultured Bacteroides sp.
AAAGATAATTTCCTCGTCATCGTTGAGGTAAAGACACGGTCATTCTGGAGTGAAGAAAACCCCGGTGATCTGGTTAAACTAAGTAAACAACATTACCTCATCGAGGCGACCGAAGCATATATGATGAAGAAGGGTATTGATATGGAAGTTAGGTTTGATGTGATATTTGTTGTATATAAGCATGAGGAGATAATTATTGAACATATTGAAGATGCATTTGGTCCTTAATATCTGGAATACTCAGGGCATGACTCTAAGTCATACCCTGAGTGTTACTTAAAAAATGACTCCAAGTCTTACGCTTAGTGTTTACTCAGAATATATCTATAAGTCATGCCCTGAGTTTATTAACTCCATAGTTTATTCAATCATGAACATCGAAGAGATCCGCGAATATTGTCTGTCCAAGCCCGCCGTCACCGAAGGGTTACCTTTCAATGATACAGCACTGGTATTCAAGGTGGCCGGGAAGATGTTTGCCCTGCTCGACCTGTCGGAGGATCACAGGGGAATAGCCCTGAAATGCGACCCGGAGCTGGCCATAGAGCTGAGGGAACAATACCCCGAGGTTACTGGTGCTTATCACTTTAATAAGAAACACTGGAATACAGTTTTGATTGATGGAAGTATCTCTGACCGGTTTATCCGTGAATGGATTGATCATTCTTATGAACTGGTTGTGAAACAATTACCAGCAAAAAAAATAAAACTTTCAGACAGATAAATTTCCTTTTGTAAATTACTCTGTGTCCTCTGTGCTTTCTCTGATTACTCTGTGGTTAAAAATTTTAAGATGACCATCCAAAAACAAAGTTGGATATTTAGAAACCAGATTACATCAGAAACTAAAAATAAAAACCATGAAAAGATTATTATCTTACTTCTTTCAGGGACTGATTTATATCGTTCCATTAGGAATAACGATTTATATTGTCTATTTCCTATTTACAGTCATTGACGGATTCATCAGCAGGCAGATCGAAAAGATTTTTGAGTTTAATATCCCCGGACTGGGTATTTTAGCACTTTTTATTTTTATTACATTGCTTGGACTCATCGGTCAGACCATTATAGCCCGTCCGTTTAAAAAGCTTGTTCAACGCCTGATCGATAAGGCGCCGTTGCTCAAGTTAATTTATTCCTCGATCCGTGACCTGCTCACTGCATTTGTGGGGAAGGAGAAAAGATTTGACCAGCCTGTGCTGGTTATCGTCAATACCATCTCCAATCTTGAAAAAATGGGTTTTATGACGCGGGAGGATCTGAGTGATCTTGACATAAAAGATAAAGTTGCCGTTTATTTTCCCCACAGCTATAATTTTTCCGGAGAGCTTTTTATCGTTCCCAAAGAACTGGTAAGACCGGTTGATATCCCTCCTGGTGAGGCCATGAAATTTATCGTTTCAGGGGGGGTGGCTAAAGACTGAATAGTTTCTGGTTACTGGTTTCTGGTTCCTGGTGGGTGTGGGATATGGGTTTTGGGAGTAAAATATGGTTTCTGGTTACTGGTTCCTGGTTCCTGGTGGGTGTGGGATATGGGTAATAGGTGTGAAATATTGTAAACATTCAGTTTTATGTTATCTTTATTTTTGAATAAACACCATAAATTTTCATATCATGAGATCACGCAAACGTTTAATTATTACAGTTTCGATATTTCTTTTTGCCTTTTTTATAAGCATTTCAGGACAGGATTTTCCGGGCTACAAATTCAAAAAAGTAAATGAAATTAAAAACACTTCTGTAAAAAACCAGCAGAGAACCGGCACTTGCTGGAGTTTCGCCACCACTTCCTTTATTGAATCAGAACTGATCCGGATGGGCAGGGAATCCCTTGATCTCTCAGAAATGTTTTTTGTACGTTATGCATATGTAAAAAAAGCAGAGAATTACGTAAGATTTCACGGGAATGGAAATTTTAGTCAGGGAGGACAGGCCCATGATGTTATGAATGTTGTAAAGAAATATGGATTTGTCCCTGATCAGGTTTACCCGGGATTGAATTATGGATCGGATTCACATGATCATAGTGAACTATCCTCGGTACTGAAAGGATTTCTTGATGGATTACTGAGAAGCCGGGTTCTCAGCACGGTTTGGGAAAAAGCATATGATGCAATCCTGGATGTCTATCTGGGGAACGAAATAACTTCATTTAATTATAAAGGAAAATCTTTTACGCCAAATGAATTTGTCCGATCCATGGGATTCAATCCTAAAGACTATATAGAGCTAACTTCTTATACTCATGCACCCTTTTATTCCAGCTTCGTACTTGAAGTGCCGGATAACTGGTCCTTTGATGAATATTATAACCTTCCCGTGGATGAACTTGTACAGGTCATTGATTATGCCCTGGACAATGGACACACAGTTTGCTGGGATGGAGATGTATCGGAAAAGGGATTTTCAAATACCGACGGTGTAGCGATTGTTCCTGAACAGGTTAACATCCGGGGAGATGAAAGTGCATCCCCGTCTGCGGTGAAGGAGAAAATGATAACACAGGAACTCAGACAGGAAAGTTTTGAAAATTATAGTACAACCGATGATCACCTGATGCATCTCATTGGAACAGCGGAAGAACAGGACGGGGAGAGATTTTATTTAACCAAGAATTCCTGGGGGGGAGAAAGTAATAAACTGGGAGGAAGGCTTTATATGTCGGTGCCTTATGTTAGACTTCACACCATTGCCATCATGGTGCATAAGGATGCTGTGCCGGAGGAGATAAAGAAGAAACTTAAATTATAAATTCCTTACTCGCCTGGTGACTGCCAGTCTCCCGGTGAGTGATATAAAGAATGTCTATTCCACCATCAGGTTACATCCACGGATGTCACTGTTGTCAAATCTTCCAAGTACTTCAAAGCTTCCATCCGCATGAAGTTTTCCAATATCCTGGGTGGCAATGAATGAACAGGAATGGATATTAGCCAGGTCAATGATATTAATACCTCCTGAATTTCCATCAGGGATATATGATAATGGATCATAAGTGTCACGGATCAATATCTTCATCCATGGGGGGGTATGGAATATACCATCCCTTTCCGACCAGGCCTGACTGAGCAATTCTGTCATACCATATTCCGAATGAATATTTTTTACACTGAAGGCTTTTTTCAGTATATCATGAAGTTCTTCACGCGTTAATTCTTCCCGGTGTCCCTTCATACCCCCTGTTTCAATGATTATAGTATGTCTCAGCGGGGAAGGATATTTTTCAGCGAAGTCCAGTAACGCAAAACTGACTCCCAGGAGGATGGTTTTTTGTTTTTTTCTTTCGAGCTGTGCCAGCTTATCAGCCAGCTCATCAAGGTTATGGAGATAAAAACCACT
>CAZRHW010000451.1:0-3341 GCA_964599785.1 uncultured Bacteroides sp.
CTGAGGAAGAAGCGGTCGCAATTGTTACAATAGTCGCAATGGGAAGAAGGCTGAGGCTGAGGAAGAAGCGGTCGCAATTGTCACAATAGTCGCAATGGGAAGAAGGCTGAGACTGAGGCTAAGTTTAAGGAAGAGTTCTGAGTTCTGCCGGTTTTTAACCGGCAGCCATAATAAAAATGGATGTCGCAGTCAAGTCCGGTTTCCAACCGGACACATTCCGCTAGCGTTGAGAATGACAGTCAAGTCCGGTTTCCAACCGGACACATTCAAACACAGAGTGTTACAGAAAAGTCTGCATGACTGCATGACCAAAGGTCAGGAACGGTTTTCAACCGGACCATATTCACGGATATGGAATAAAGTTTAAATTTTTATATATACCCTCATATAAATTAAAATTTCTTTTTACCTTCGCGCTCTGTTATAAAAAGGTATAAATATTAACTTTTTCAGGATGGAACAATTTAAAGCAGTTGAAAAGGTATTTTCTGTCAAAAATGAATATCCGGATTTCAGTAGTGGCGATACCATAACCGTACATTACAAAATCGTAGAAGGTAATAAGGAAAGGATCCAGCAATTTAAAGGTGTTGTGCTGCAGAGAAAAGGAAACGGTCTGAATGCTACCTTTACAGTGAGAAAAATGTCAGGAAATATAGGTGTTGAAAGGATATTCCCCCTGTCATCACCTTTTATTGATAAAATAGAGATCAATAAAAAAGGGCATGTACGCAGAGCCCGGATTTTTTATCTTAGAAACCTTACGGGTAAAAAAGCAAGAATTCAGGAAAAAAGAATATAAGCAAACTTAAATTAAAAACCCGGGTGCTCCCGGGTTTTTTTTATTTCAATTTATCAGCTTCTTCCTGTGCTTTCAAAAGTATATCCTTCGATTTCTTATCGGCCTCTTCGTTAAGCTTTTTTGCTTTTTCCTCAGCTTCTTTCTTCAGTCTTTTTGCATATTCCTCCGCTGCAACCTTTTTAATCGGATTATTACCTGCATCTTTAATCCGCTTCTGTCCTTCTTCTTCCGACAGTCTTACAAGCTCTTCACCTGCCTTACGAGCATCTTCTTTAATTTTTTCAGCCTGATCTTCAGCATCCCGAAGGATGCGTTCAGCTTCCTTGCTGACCTCTTCTTTGACCTCTTCCTTTGCTTTTTCAACCTCCTCCTCCACCCTTTCTGTTACCTGTTCCTTAACCTGTTGTGAAATTTTTTTCACGCCCTGTTCAAAGACCGGCTTAACCTGCGGATCGCTGAAGGTCCCGGTTACCAGAAATCCAACATCAAGTTCATTACCAACATCAAGTGCTAATCCCTGTTCAGCGGCCAGTGAATTCAGACCGTCCATTGCAGATTCCCCTGCGGCACCCAGTTCAGATTTCGGAATCTTCATTTTCATATGGTAGTTCATCGTCTGATCAATACCCTGGTCTCCCCCAAGGGTGACTTTGCTTTTTCCCAGATTAAAGTTAAAAGGTTCAATATAAACCCTGCCGTTTCTTATTTCGAAATTCATTGCCATGTCATTTATATAGATCACATCATATTTGTCAGTTTTCAATATTTCACCAACTTTTTTAAGTGTCTTTGAATTATCGATCTCCAAGTTGTTCGACATCAGTTTACCAGCACCAACCAATGAGTTAAGAACCGGATTCATATGCTCATCCAGGAAAGTGGTGAGTCCCATCCTGGCTGATATATCACCCCTGGCCATTTCTGCTACCGGGGCCAGGCGTTGTACTGTATTAAATGCATTGAAAGCGGAAGGTATATCAATTGAATTGATTTCTAACTTGAAATCTGCCATCGGAGAGGTAATATCCTGAGTGTTATATTCACCCGATATGATCATACTTCCTTCTAACAGGTTCATGCTTAGATTGGTAAGAAGAACCTTTTGATCTTTGATCTGAATAAGTCCGGCTATATTATCTATGTCAAGTTTATCATATTTAACTTTTTTCATTTTCGAGCTGAGTGTAAAATCAATATTGCCCGGAACTTCAAAGACAGACAGCACAACAGTATCTTCAACCTCTTCTTCTACTACCTCTTCTTCAGTTTCCGTTAAAAACTCGTTTAAATCAATCAATTCCGACGTAAAGTCCAATGATCCCTTAACAATGCCATCACTGAACAGGTAAGGAATGAAATTCTCAAGGTCCCCTTTTAAATGGATATCACTGAGTCCGATTGTAGCATCAAATGCCGCCAGTTTAACATACTGTGGGGAAAAATTCAGGGTGGTCTGCTGGATTAAAACCTCTTTAGGCAAGTCTGGTGAATTGAATTCAAATCCCTGAAGACTTATTGTGCCATCTGCCTGAAAATCTTCATATTGTTCATTTTCGATCGATGACATTTTACCCATCATTGTAACTTTTGCATCTAATTTACCTGTGAGATTGATACCTTCCATAGGAACCAGATCAACAAGAGTCGCAAAATCAATACTTGCCGTTACCTGGGCATTGATCTGAGGATCAGTTATAGGGGTGATCATATGCATGGTAAAATCAACCGGATTCCCACCAAGTTCGACATGAAACCGGTTTATATCAACAGTTGAATTATCATTCTGCAACCCATCATAAAAAATGCCCACATTAATGTTAATGTTTTCGGCTGATCTTGGCAGGTCAGGATAACTAAACCTCGCATCCTCGACCAGTAATTTAATATTGGCAGATGGTGTTTTTTCTCCCTGCAGGATTCCTCTGATATCGCCCGAGAGTGAAAGTTGACCTGAAGTTTCAATATCCTCGAAATCCTGCATGTAAACAGCAGGCACCATCGAAAGTAATCCCTTGAAATCAGTTGATGGTGTACTGAAAGTCATATCTACTGAGATGGTTTCTTCGTCCGGCATGGCAACTTTGCCATAAAATCTGAGATCCAGCGCATTTAATGCCACACTGTTTTGTTTCAGCGTAAAAACAGAGTTAGCAAGATCTGCGTCAATATTAAATACCATGTCAAGCGTAGCATTTTTCAGATACCGGATACCCTCATATACAAAATTGATCTTCTCTGTTTCTGAGCGAATTTCCAGGCTTGAAAAGTCCTGTGACAGATCACCCGACAGTGTAAAATTGAAATCTCCCATCGAAGCCATCATACCGGTGCTCCTGTCATCATATGAAATATTTGCAGACCTGATTTCGAATTTCTTCAGGGCAACCTTGAGATTCATACTCCCTGAAGTGGTTGTATCAACCTCTTCTTCCTCTTTAACAGCCACCTCCTCTTCAGGTAAAGCAATATCCCAGTTGGCTGTTCCATCTTTTAAAATAATCCCTGACATTGTTGGATGATCCAGCAGTATACTCCGCAC
>CAZRHW010000452.1:0-3334 GCA_964599785.1 uncultured Bacteroides sp.
TCATCCATCCAGGCCCATCGCCGTTCATTGATGCGGACATACATGGGGAAATAGGTATGAAACATTTCATGAATCGTTACTTCCAAACCTGGTCCACCGTTGTTTGCCATCATGGGATATTCCATGCCTCCTCCTCTACCCATCGTCATAAATGTTGTGAATGCTTCATAGGGATATGGAATACCGGGGATATCTTCCGAATAATGCCGCATTGTTTTTTGTTGTATCGCAACATGATCAGAATAATTTCTGGAAGTATCTATCGGATAGGCAGAACTGATAAACACCTGCCGGTCAGCCACGGGTTGAACAGCAGCATCCCATAAATAATGGTCGCTCATAGCAAAGGCAAAATCCGATACTTCAGATGCCGTATAATGCCAGGTATTATTTAAGGATTTATATCCATTTTCAATATCTTTAACAGATATGATATGAATAACCTCTTCTGAGTTTCTGGCTTTTTGGTATCTGGCATAAATATCTTTTGGCAATATTTCAGCAGCATTTTCTAATGTTCCTGTAGCCCAGACAATAAATTCATCGGGTACTGTGATTTCAACATCAAAATTACCCAGGTTATTATAGAATTCGGTCCTTAATGTATAATCCAGATTATCCCAACCAAAAATATCATCATAAACTGCTATCTGTGGATACCAGTAAGCTATAAAAAAGGTTGTGCTGTCATACGCGCCCGTTCTTATCCTTGAATATGAGGGGATCTTTTGTTTCCATGAAGTTTTAAAAGAAAATTCCGATCCCGGTTTTAACGGTTTTTGAAGTGTGAAACTGATATTGGTACCGCTTCTTCTTATCATCTTCTGGTCCTGAAGATCATATGCTAATCCGTCAATGACAACATCTTCCAGTTCAACACCTTCATTAATGTCTTTTTCGTCAACAGGATATGCCCTGATGTTTCCTTTTTTAAAGACATTCCCATAAAGCCTGATAACTAAAATATTAATTTCATCCGGACTGTTGTTGTGATACACGACCTCTTCGTATCCCTCAATCAATTTTTCTAATGGATCTATTGTTACCCGGATATTATAATTAACCGTGTTTTGCCAGTAACTGGCTCCCGGAAAACCGTCATAAGATCTTGTTCCATTTTCATAAGCTTTCTTAATTTCTACTGGCATAAAAAACCGGTTATCCTGTGCATTTGAGCCAACAATTGTGAATACAAAGAAGCCCAGGAATGCTGAAATAAAATTTTTATTCATATTTTTTTTATTAGATAAAACCTGTTTTGCTATTAAAAGGACTAAGTTATTGAATTATGAATTTTTTTTGCAGAGCCGTCCCGAGTACTCGGGAGCTCTACAAAAATTTAAATATTAATATCTTTGATTTAATCGTGCAACGCGATAGATATAATTAATACATATTAACAAGTTAATTAATAATAAACCTAATAATCCACCAAATCCCAATACGCAAGCACATAAAAGTACAAATTTACAAATTCACCGGTCCACTATTCTATTTCTCCATTATCGGGAAATTTTAGAACATTCCTGGAATTAAATTTCTTTGACCAGTTCCAGAAATTTTTTATATGGAATAGCTGGCAAGCTCTGGGCCTCAAAAGCCCCATTCACCTGGCTGATAAGAGAAACCTTGGCCGCTGTTTTTTCATCGGGAGCCTCATAGATATCGAGGAAATCAAATTGGCCCAGCAGAGCATAATGAGCTATAAATTTTACCTCGGGACATTTCTTCTTTACCTGGTCGAGCCAGCTTCTGCCCATTTCTGCCTGATTTTTCATCTTTTTACAAAGATCAGGTGAAAATTTTGTTAAAAGAATATAGGTATGCATATCAGGTTGAATTTTTTGGTTTGAATACAAGTTATGAAGTAATTCAGAAAATTCCTAAATTCAGGGGGAAAATGGTTCTTGGTTCCTGGTTTCTGGTTCCTGGTTCCTGGTTGGTGTGAGTTTGGGTATGGGTGTTGAAAATGGTTCCTGGTTGAGGGAAGAAGGCTGAGGCTAAGGCTAAGAGGGTTTGGGGGTTAGGGTACAGGGGGTAATGGTTTTTGGTACCTGGTTAAAAGAAGAAGGCTAAGGCTGAGGCTAAGGCTAAGAGGGTTTGGGGGTTAGGGTACAGGGGGTAATGGTTTTTGGTACCTGGTTAAAAGAAGAAGGCTAAGGCAATGGAAGTTTGTGATTTTAAGCGTGAGTTAAAATTTCTAATTTCTTTTTTCAGTATTTCTTTTTTATTTCGAATTTCGATTCTCGAATTTCGATTCTTTATACTCCTGTTTATTGATGAGTGTTTATAACTATTAATTAGAGTAAAAATGAATATCAGAATCTTTGTAGCATGTTCACTTCTTTCCGGTTTAACAATTAACCATATCATGTCACAACAAACTGAACAGAGCATGACCATTGAGTTAAAATACCTGGTTTATTTACCCGGTGACTACACTTCCTCTGAAGAATCAAGATGGCCATTGATTCTTTTTCTCCATGGTGCCGGTGAACGGGGTGATGACCTTGAAATGGTAAAAAAGCATGGGCCTCCTAAATTAGTGGAAGAGGGGAAAGAATTCAGCTTCATCATTGTTTCACCTCAATGCCCGTTGGGTCAATGGTGGTCGGCGGAATTGCTGAACCGCCTGCTGGATAAGATTATTACTGAGTACAGGATTGATGAGGACAGAGTCTATTTAACCGGGTTGAGTATGGGAGGATTCGGAACATGGGACCTGGCCTCAAAATATCCGGACAGGTTTGCTGCGATTGCTCCCATTTGCGGCGGGAGTCACCCGGAACTTGCCTGGAATATGCGGCATATCCCTGCATGGGTGTTTCATGGGGAAAAGGATGAAGTTGTACCAGTCGGATTATCGAAAATAATGGTGGGAGCCATGAAAAAATATAACCCTGAGGTTTTACTGACTCTTTATCCTGAAGCCACTCATGATAGCTGGACAGAAACCTATGATAACCAGGAATTATATGAATGGTTCCTTCAGCATAAGAGATATAAACCGCAATCTGTGAGCACCAATGTACAACTTTTCAAAAACCTTGCAGGAGAATATCATTTCATTTATGATAACAGGCAAATCATGATAACATCCAGCGGAACAAATCTTTTTGCAGAAGAAATAGAAGGTGTAAAGATATCACTGATCCCTGAGTCCCCCTATACTTATCGCTTTCGGAACAGCAATGGTGGGATCACTTTCCAGCTGAATAATAAAGGTAAAGTGACCGGGTTGATTTACCATCACGATGGTGAAATGGCAGCTCAGAAAGCGGAATAATATCTTTGATTTTTTTTATTCTTCTTTCGGGATTAAATCAGTAAGACT
>CAZRHW010000453.1:0-3329 GCA_964599785.1 uncultured Bacteroides sp.
TCAATGCACCGGCGTATTTTGTACTTGGTGTAATAAACCGCCTGTCGAAATCAAGCTCATAGGTTTCTTGTTCAAAGATATGTGCATAACGTATTTTACTGCTAATGAAACTCCCTTTGATATTGTCAATGATATAAAAAAATTCATATCCCAGCCAAGGGTTTTTTTCAGCATCCAGGTGCAAAATACCGTGTAATTGATGCCCCAAGCCAGCCAGGTTATTTTCAAAAAGTTCAAGACTTCCGGCATCCCAATCTTTTATATCACCTCCCATACCTATTGAGAAGGCATCCTTTGCCAGGACAATAATATCTACACAATCTGGTGTTTCAGGTACATCAATAACGTATATCCTGGCATCTTCAATATAGGAAAGTTGTCTGATAATCCTCTCATTATCAGAAACAATTGAAGGATCTAAAAGATCTCCTTCCTGGAAGAGCAGATTATTTCTGATCACCTTTACGAGAGTCTGAGTATGAATATTATTACCAAACCGTTCCAGTGAGTTTGTTACAATTCTGGTTGTATCATGAATGGATGGTCCAAAGGGTTGGAGTTGCTGGATCTTAATATTTCTGATGGTTTTACCACCAAAACGTAGAAAGGGCGAAACACTTTCACTTGTTTGTAAAGCATCGATATTGACCTCTTTTTTTTGAGCAGTGATAACCACATTATGCAGTTTTGTTGTCCATCTCCTGCGTGTGGCCCGTACTTCAAGTGAGTCAAAGAAATTTTCACTTTCTTCTGCTCTGTTGGGACGTAGTATATATTTCGTACCAGAGGGCAGGAGAATGAAAGTATCTGTTTGAGCCTGGTATTTATCCCGGCCGATGATTATTGTTGATCCTTTATCAACAATTACAGTATCAAATGTCTGTGTATTATTTTCCTGTGCCCAAAGTGGAATAAAAAATAATTGCAGCGTCGTTATGATCAGAATAAATCTTTGTTCCAAGTATTACTTAAGATTTAGGATTAAAGTCAGATCAGGAAATTTACACAGATCCTTTCGAGTTTGCACTAACATCATCAGAATTAAAGCGGAATCCAAGCCTTTTACCTGTTTTCATCAGGGAAAACTGAATTCTCTGACTGATTTGTTCAACGTTAATAATCTTAACGGCATCATACGGAGGGACGAGGAGGTCAAATTCCAGACTGTAATTGATTGCAAGGTTCGCAATATCTTCCAGCGCTTTTTTATCCAGAATATCTTTACCAAAATTATTATAGAAAAATCCAAGCTGTCGTTTACCCTCTACGAAATAATGCATTTCGTTATTAATGAAGATCCTCCCTATTAAATAACCGAGATCATCCCAGCGATTGTATTTAAAGGAATCGGAGAGGAAATTATAAATATTTATGATACCGCAATATGATGCCAGCCTGTTTGATTGAATATAAGATGTTTTCCACACACCATGTTCCCTGTCAAATTCGAATACGTTCGAATGCATACCGAAAATCAGTATGTCACCTGCCACTTTCAACTGTGCACTGAATATCCCGTTATCCTTAAATTCAAGAAGTACCCTGCTGTCGGCATTAGTCAGGTGGTCATTATAGTAATCACATAATTCCTGAAGGACCTCTTTTAGTAAATTAAACGATGTAAGGGTATTATCGTAAACTTTTTGTTTCAGGGTGGATTTTCCCTTAACTGTTTCGATGATCTGATTTTTCAGGTTTTTGGTCTCCATAGCATGAGGATCTGATATATCAGACAATAATCTGATCTTATTAATAAGCTTTTGCGAAAAGAACTCTTTGTGATGATGGTTTTCCAGAGTATATACATTTCCCATTCTCCTGCTCAGCATCCATGGGGATACAGCGGATGGTCGCCCTGGTTTCTTCTTTAATATGATTTTCAGTTTCGGGTGTGCCATCCCAATGTGCCATGATGAAACCGCCCTTTTCCCGGATAATGTCTTTAAATTCCCGGTAGTCGTTTGTTTTGAAAATATTCTTACTCCGGTATTCCAATGCTCTTTTGAACATGTTGGATTGAATATCTTTCATCAGTTTTTTAACATGTTGTATAACATTCTCCTGTGGGATTGATACTTTCTCCAGTGTATCTCTGCGTGCCACCTCAATGGTTCTGTTCTGTATGTCGCGGGGGCCGAGTGCAAGCCGTACCGGAACACCTTTCATTTCATATTCAGTAAACTTCCATCCGGGTTTATGCGTATCACGGTTATCATATTTTACGCTTATGCCATTGTTTTCCAGTTTCTTTTTCAGGCTTAATGCTGTTATACCGATCTCACCCAGTTCGTTATTACCTTTGTAGATAGGAATAATTACTACCTGGATAGGAGCCAGTCTGGGAGGCAGGATCAGCCCATGATCATCGGAGTGGCCCATAATCAGGGCTCCTATCAGCCGTGTCGTCACACCCCAGGATGTTGCCCAGACCCAATCCAGCTTTCCCTCCCGGTTCGTAAACTGAACATCAAAAGCCCTGGCGAAGTTTTGCCCGAGAAAATGTGATGTTCCGCATTGCAGCGCCTTCCCATCCTGCATCAATGCCTCAATAGTATATGTGTCAACAGCACCGGCAAACCGTTCACTTTCAGTTTTTCTTCCCTTCATCACAGGGAGCCCCATCCAGTTTTCAGCAAAATCAGCATAAAGGTTGAGGATCCTGAGGGTTTCATCCACAGCCTCCAGGCTGGTCTCGTGGGCAGTATGACCTTCCTGCCATAAAAATTCTGTTGTTCTAAGGAATAGCCTGGTCCTCATCTCCCATCTTACAACATTTGCCCATTGATTAATTAAAATGGGCAGATCACGGTAAGACTGGATCCAATTTTTATAAGAATTCCAGATAATGGTTTCTGATGTTGGCCGGATAATCAGCTCCTCCTCTAATTTGGCGCTCTCATCAACGATTATTTCATTTGTTTGTTCATCATTCTTTAACCGGTAATGTGTTACCACGGCACATTCTTTAGCAAAACCCTCAACGTGACTTGCTTCCCTGGTAAAAAAAGATTTTGGTATAAACAACGGGAAATATGCATTTGAATGACCTGTATCTTTGAACATTCTGTCAAGGATAGATTGCATTTTCTCCCATATTGCATATCCATAAGGTTTGATCACCATGCAACCTCTTACAGCAGAATATTCAGCGAGATCTGCCTTCATAACAAGATCATTGTACCATTGGGAGTAATCTTCACTTCTTTTTGTTATTTCTTTAGCCATAAAAAATTTTTGGTATAGTATTTGTTTTTAATTATAAAAAATAATAATTGTGCAAAGAAAAGCATAAAATTAAAGAGTATGCCTCGATGATGGGAGACAAGCAA
>CAZRHW010000454.1:0-3325 GCA_964599785.1 uncultured Bacteroides sp.
CTAAGATTGAAACGAGTCATCCCGACGAAGCGCAGCGAGGAGGCCTGCCTGCCGGCAGGCAGGGATCTCGCAATCACTGAGGATCATCCATGATTTGGATTGCGGTGAATAAGACGGTCTGTTTCAAGAGAAAGCAGATGATAACAGAGCAGAAATGAAATAGAAGACAACATTTGTAGACCCGGGGAGATCCCTCAGTCGCCTCGCTCCTTCGGGATGACTTGATCCTACAGACATGTATAGCTGTTAGAAGCACAACTGAATTAACAACTGAAGCACTATTGAAGCACCATTGAAGCACTATTGAAGCACCATTGAAGCACCATTGAAGTACCATTGAAGCACCATTGAAGTACCATTGAAGCACCATTGAAGCACCATTGAAGCGCTATTGGATTATAATAACCGAACGTACCATGGAATACGTCACCCTCGGAACCAGTAATGTTAAAGTTACCCGTATCATCTTCGGTGCCTGGGCAATAGGTGGATGGATGTGGGGCGGAGCAGACAGAAAGGATGCCATCAACGCTATCCACAAATCACTTGACCTGGGATTATCATCCATCGATACAGCTCCTGTATACGGTTTCGGACTAAGCGAAGAGATTGTTGGTGAAGCAATAAAGGGTGTACGGAATGAAGTTCAGATTTTAACAAAATATGGTCTCGTATGGGATAAGGAGATTGGAAAGTTTCATTTTTCATCTTTTAATAATGAGGGTAAACCTGTTTCAATATACAAGTATGCTGGTAAAGAAAGTGTCATTCATGAATGTGAGCAAAGTCTGAAAAGACTTAATACAGATTACATTGATCTGTACCAGATACACTGGCCGGACCCCTCAACACCAATCCCTGAAACAATGGAAGCTTTGGCCCGGTTAATGAAAGATGGCAAAATCAGGGCTGCCGGAGTATGTAATTACAATGTTGAAGAAATGAAAATCGCTGAAACAGCGATAAACCTTGCATCAAACCAGGTACCCTATAGCATGGTCCGGCGGGATATTGAAAATGACCTTATTCCCTGGTGCATGGAGCATAAAAAAGCCATACTTGCATACAGCCCCTTACAACGGGGATTGCTAACAGGGAAATTCAGTACTGGACATCAGTTCGATCCGGGAGATACCAGGCCGGATACCCCTTGGTATAAAGAAAATAACATTATAAAAACCAATAAATTTCTGGAAGAGATTACACCCCTGGCCAGATCGAAAAATGCCACAATTGCTCAACTCGTTCTCCGGTGGACCATGCAGATGCCCGGTATTACAACAGTTCTTGCTGGAGCACGTGATGCACAACAAGTAAAAGACAATGCAGGAGCATTGAATCTTACACTCACAGAAGAAGAGATGCAGGAAATAAATTCAAAACTTGATAAACTTAAACTGGAACTGTAATCGGTTTATGGATAATAGTTTGCATTTTTGTCAATTAACTACAAAGGTACACTAAGGGTATCGCAAAGGAAAACAAAGGTTAATAATTACTATACTTTGTGTTACTTTGTGCTGACCTTTGTGTTCCTTTTGTATTAATTAATTTCGTAATTTTTCATAGACGAATTATTATTTGAAGTAATGCCTTTATCGAATTAGTCGATAATATTGATAATTAATAATTTATAGAGTCGCGCTGTGACGCGGCTCTACAAAAATATTCTATAACTTTATCACACAGCACAGTCAATCTCATAACTCGTTTAACGTAATTAATATAATTAATGAGTGAATATTTTCTAAAAGATTACCCGGCAGGGACAGACCTGCTGAACTGGTACAGTCAAAATAAAACGGACAGGATATTAGAGGTTAATAATCACCTGCACACACCATATTCCTTCAGTGCCTTCAGGAATGTTGAGCAAATTTTTGATATGGCTGTCAATGAAGGTATCAGTGTTTTAGGTATCAATGACTTTTACGTTGCCGATGGATATGAAACATTTTATAAGCATAGTCTCAGGAGCAGGATATTTCCCCTCTTTAATATTGAATTCATTGGCTTGCTTGCTGAGGAGCAGAAGAATGATATCCGCGTGAATGACCCCAATAATCCGGGAAGGACTTATTTTTGCGGGAAAGGACTTCATTACCCTTTTGAACTTGAACCACAATACGAATGCTTGTTGAGAAATATCAGGTATGAAAGCCAGATGCAGGTTAAAGAAATGATTGAAAAAGCTAACCTGCTTCTGCATAAGCTGGATCCCGGGATGACATTAAAATATTCAGAGGTTAAACGGCTGTATGCGAAGGATCTGGTCAGGGAAAGGCACATTGCAAGAGCAATCAGGGAATGCATCTTTTCCAGGTACACAACTGATAAAGAACGCGCCGGTTCACTAAAAAATTTATATAACGGCAGGGACAGTAAAGTAAACCCGGGCGATGAGACTGCCCTTGAAAATGAGATCAGGGCCAATCTGCTTAAAGCAGGTGGTAAAGCATTCATTCAGGAAGATCCGGAAGCATTCCTGCCGATACCCCAAATTATTGATATTATACTTAATGCAGGCGGTATACCCTGTTATCCTGTACTTCTTGACGATCAGGAGGGTAACTGTACGGAATATGAAACGGATATGCAGCTTTTGCTGAATGAGCTCGAGATAAGAAATATTTACTGTATTGAGCTGATACCGGGCAGGAATGATCCCGCTTTACTGAAAGAATTTGTTACATTCTTTCATGAGAATAAATTTATCATCACTTTTGGAACGGAACACAATACACCTGATCTTAAACCGGTATCCGTAACAGCCCGGGGTAACATGCCATTGGATAAGGAACTGAAACAGATATCCTGGGAAGGTGCCTGTGTCATTGCAGCACATCAATATCTTCATGCTCAGGGAGAGGAAGGGTATGTTAAACTCGATGGGCAAGCCAACCGTCAGTACCTCGATAAATTCATAGAACTTGGTAAAGCAGTCATTGAGAAATTTTTAACCGGGTAAATCATGGATCCCCTCAAAAAATTAGTTGAAATATCACGCTTCTACGGATCTGATAAAGAATTTGTCCTGGCCGGTGGCGGAAATACATCTTATAAGGACAAGAAAAAGATTTGGATAAAAGCCAGCGGTATCTCACTTTCATCAATTACCAGGGAAGGATTTGTTGCCCTCTGGCGAGAAAAACTGAATGAGATCTCTTCCAAACAGTACAGTAACGAACCTGATGAGATGGAAAGACAGGTTAAGGAAGACCTGTGCATATCAGGTGTTAATTCTGATGATCCCCTGCGCCCCTCCGTTGAAACATCCCTCCATAACCTGATAGACTATGCATATGTCGTGCACCTTCACCCGACA
>CAZRHW010000455.1:0-3324 GCA_964599785.1 uncultured Bacteroides sp.
GTGAGGCATGAAACAGCGACCGAAGGGAGCGTGAAACAGCCGAACGAAGTGAGGCATGAAACAGCGACCGAAGGGAGCGTGAAACAGCCGAACGAAGTGAGGCATGAAACAGCGACCGAAGGGAGCGTGAAACAGCCGAACGAAGTGAGGCATGAAACAGCGACCGAAGGGAGCGTGAAACAGCCGAACGAAGTGAGGCGTATTATACCGGGCTCACCCTTCCCACCAACCTCCAGAACAACCGTGGACAGAATCTCCTGATATAGGCCATCAAAAGCTCCTTGCGGCCGATCAAAACTTCCCTCTTCTTTTGATAGATCGCATTCATGTATATCTTTGCACACTTCTCAACCGGCATTCCTCCGGCAAGGCCCTTATCCATTTTGCCCTGTGGGTTTCCATTTTTATTCAAAGCATGGAGGGAAATATTGGTTCTGATCCTCCCGGGGTAGGCAATGGTAACAAAAATGTTTTGATCCCTGAGTTCTATTCCGATGGTTTCGAAATATCCCTTTACCGCATGTTTTGCTGCTGAATAGGCCGAACGGAGAGGAAAGCCGAACAATCCGCTCAGGCTGCTCGTAGCTGCAATCTGCCCCCCTCCCCTCTCCAGCATATGCGGCAGGACATTTTTGGTAAGTACGATATAAGAAAAAAAATCAATTTCCATGATCTTCCTGTCAAACGCAATATCTGTCTCATGCACCAGGGAACGGTGACTGATGCCCCCGTTATTTATTAATATATCGATCCAGCCAAATTTCCCTTTCGCGGTTTCAACTGCCTTTTCCAGTGAAGGTGAGTCGAGCAGGTCGAGGAACAACACATAGCTTTCCCCTCCCATCTCCTCACATCTTTTTTTCACACCTTCGAGCTCCTCCGGTTGGTTCGATGACAGGATTGTCCTGGCACCTTCGCGGGTAAACTCATACGCCAGCGCTTCACCTATTCCTGATGATGCACCGGTGATCCAGACAACCTTGTTATGAAATTTCATGAGCAAGTAAGTTTCGATTTTCAAAACTAAATAAAATATTTTTTAAAGATATAAATAATAACAACGGTTATTGTGTCCCGGCTGGAAAGCCGGGCTCTACAGACATCTGATCATGAGGATGTTGGCCGACTGAAATTCGGTCCAGATATTATTCATATCTCAACGACTCCGATGGATTCAACCGTGCTGCCCGCCAGCTTTGAAAACCGATGGATAAAAAAGCCACGGCCAGTGCAATAAGTCCGGTCAGCAGGAATATCCACCATGGGAAATTGGTCTTATAAGCAAATTTCTGAAGCCATTTGTTCATGGCATACCAGGAGATGGGGCAGGAAAGGACAAAGGCAAGGATCACCCATTTCAGAAAATCGAAGCTCAGCATACCCATAACCGATCCGGCCGTGGCACCATTCACTTTTCTGATACCGATATCTTTCTGCCGTTGCTGGATAAAGTAACTGGCCATGGCAAAGATGCCGGAGATGGCAATAATTATGGCAAGAAAGCTGAAATATCCGACCATCTTTGCCGTATTTTCCTCTTGCTGATACCATTCCTGTATTGTCTCATCGACAAATTTGAACTTCATGGGAATACCACCGGTAAAATTCTTATATGCTTCCTCAATCACTCTGACCGTCTGTAATATGTTCTGATCGTTTATCTTAATAAATATTGACCAGGCATACTGATCCGGATGCATCTGTCCGATCATGGCCGGACCGATGGGTTCATAAAGATTCCTGAAATGAAAATCCCTTACCACTCCCAGTACAGGCCGTTCTTCGGTGTAACGTTTAAAACTCGTGGGGAGTGAATCCAGTTCAAGGACTTTCACGGCCGTTTCATTCAGGTACATTCCACTCCTGTCATATGCAGCCCCGGTAGGAATGATCTCAAATCCCATCATTTCAAGGAAAGCCGAATCGACAATAAACTCCTGGAAACTGACGGGCTTATCTTCATGTACCCACGACTGGTTATTACCTCCATCGATCGGACTACCCGCCACGAATGCCACACCTCCAACACCGGCAATCCCTTGGATCTGATCCCTGAAAGCATTACGCTGGTTGTTGGGAATATCGTTATCTACATTGATCAGGTTTTCTTTGTTGAATCCCGGGTCATAATTCTGAAGAAAACGGGCCTGCCTGACGATCATCCAGGTACAGAGCAGCAGGGTGATCGATATCACATACTGGAAAGAGATCAGCACCTTCGAGTAATGACTCTTGGTTTTTTTGCGAAGCGAACCTTTGACAACTTCTACCGGATTAAACCGCGAAATCACGAGAGAGGGTACAATTCCCGATATACACCCAATCAACAATAAAAATCCTGATGAAATCAGAAAGAATTGAATATTGAATTCTTTTTGAAGATAAAGTTTAGTATTTAACAGATTATTAAATCCCGGTTCTGCAAGGAGGCTGAATACCAAGGCCAGTGCAAACGATATAAAACACAGGATGATGGATTCTGTAATAAATTGTTGTATCAACCGCCTTTTCGAACTTCCCAGGATCTTCCGGATGGCCGCCTCTTTCCCCCTGAATCCCGCCTGGGATATTGTAAGATTAATGTAATTTATAATGGCAAGTACAAGGATTAAAATCACAATGACTGAGAAAACAGTAATGAGTGTTTTACTGTTTCTCCGTATACCTGAAGAATAATAAGGGCTGAAATAGCATTCGGTAACAGGTTCAAATTTCAGGAATTTGGCCCGGCCTTCCTTAAATATCCAGTAATCCTTCTTAAAATCCTCAAATATCAAAGAATCTTTTGATGGCAGGGCAGTTCCCGGCCTGGCCAGAAAGTATAGTCCGAATGAGCTGTTATAGTAAGTTGTCAGCAGTTCCTGCCATCCCCATAAGTCAGCCAGTGCCCTGAAGTTGAATACAGCATCACATTGCCGGAAATGGGTATTATCGGGCAGATCTTCCATAATGCCCGTAATGATAAAACGGTTTTGTTCACCTATCAACACTTCCCTGCCCAAAGGAGATTCATCACCGAAAGCCTTTTGGACAAAAGAACGTGTCAGAACGATCCCGTTCCTTGTTTCCAGAACCCTCGCCGGGTCTCCTTCGATGAGTTCGAATAAGAACATGGTGAAAAAGGCAGAATCGGCCATCAAATAGTCAATACGTATTTTATGATCCTCACTGACCGTTAACACATCAGAATTCATGTAAATCCGGGTAAAGGATTCAATTTCCGGATAATTCAACAGTAGGCGCTCACCCACCGGGGGTGCAAATCCCGAGTAATCCCCGCAAACCAGCCTGTACAACCTGTCTTTATTTTTATGAAACCGGTCG
>CAZRHW010000456.1:0-3317 GCA_964599785.1 uncultured Bacteroides sp.
TGGGATTTTGATGATGGAACGACCTCAACACTTTTTGAGCCGGAACATACTTACGAAGTGGATGGCTTATACCAGGCGAGATTAACGGTAACAGGGGAAGGCGGACAGGATTTTGCTTACCGGGAGGTTACAGCCTGGGTTCTTCCCGTTGTTGATTTCAAGGTTGAACCGAATCTTGTGATGCTACCCGACCAGCCGGCAAAGGCATTTAATTTTTCACGGTACGGAACAAGTTATCTCTGGGATTTCGGTGACGGGACCACCTCCATTGAGGAAGAGATAGAGCATTTTTACACCGAATTGGGTGTATATGATGTTTCACTTACCGTCTGGACTGAACACAATTGTGAAGCATCCAAAATATTACCTGAAGCTGTAACGGTGATAGGTAAGGGGGAAGTAAAATTTCCGAATGTTTTTGCACCGAATCTCAATGGGTCCTCCGGGGGCGACTATGATCCCACAGACAAATCCAACCAGGTATTTTTCCCGGTACATGACGGGGTGATGGAGTATAAACTGCAGATATTTTCCCGGTGGGGCGAGATGATATTTGAAAGTACTGATGTTAATGTTGGCTGGGATGGATATTATAAAGGACATCTTTGCGACCAGGGTGTATATATCTGGAGAGTAAGTGGCAAGTATTCAAATGGACGATATTTCCAGAAAGCGGGAGATGTGACGGTGCTTCATCATAAGACGGAATAATACTTTGTAAATTAGGACTTATCCTGTTCTTTCTCATAATTACTTTTTGGTTTATTAAAGACTTATAACAGTTCTCGCAGATATTCGCAGATTGTTACGCAGATTTTCGCGGATAATATTCATAGTTATTTATCTGCGTTAATTTGCGATTTTATCAGTGTTTATCTGCGAGAAATATTAGAAACATGACCTCTTGTAAACCACCAATTTTGTGCAGAATTTATTTCCGGGGAAAATAGCAAATTATTCATGTTATATTTGATTTACTTTATTATTCAATAAATCCTGTATGAGATCAATATCAATTGTATTTTTTTTTCTGCTATCCTGCGTTGACCATCCAACTGATGATTCACAGGTCCATATCCGATTAAACCAGTCGGGATACTTTCCCGGGGATTCAAAGATTGCTGTTGCTTTTTCAAATGAGAGGATTGAAGGACAGTTTGTGGTAACCGATATCAGGCTGAAAAGGGATATCTTTAAAGGGCAGATTGAGCAAATAGCAAAACCCGGCTGGGGGAACTTCAGTTATTATTACAGGCTTGATTTTTCTGAATTGCGTGAACCGGGACAATACCGTATCATACTTCACGGGGCTGGCAGCCGTTCCTCTGTTTTTTCAATTAGTAATGATCTGTACCGGAATTATCCCGATACAATGCTGATATTTATGCGTCAGCAGCGCTGTGGATACAATCCCTATCTCGGTGTTGATTGCCACAAAAAGGATGGGAAGACGATGTACGGTCCCATGCCGGATTCCACTTTCATTGATGTGTCCGGCGGATGGCACGATGCCGGCGACCAGTTAAAATATCTCATCACATCAAGTAATGCCACTGCACGGATGTTGATGGCCTGGGAAGCTGCACCGGAGATTTTTGCAGATCTGGCAGATGCTCCCGGAAACCCCGTCCAAAATTATATTCCGGATATCCTTGATGAGGCAAAATGGGGGCTTGACTGGATCCACAAGATGCATCCTGCGCCGGGCCAGCTCTTCCACCAGGTTGCTGATGACCGTGACCATATGGGCTGGAAAAGGCCCGACCGTGACAGCTCCGATTATGGATGGGGCAGAGGCAGTTACCGGGTGGTTTATTATGCTACAGGAACTCCCCAGGGACTCAGAAAATATAAAAGCGAGGCAACCGGGATCGCTAACCTGGCAGGACGTTCTGCCGCTGCCATGGCAATAGCGTACCACATATGGAAGGATGACCTGAAGGATACGGTGTTTGCCGGGAAGTGCCTGGAAGCAGCCATGGATCTTTATCAGATGGGGAAGGAAAAGGAGGGTTACCAGCAGGGGAATTCTTATGGCGCTCCATACAGGTATATGGAAGATACCTGGGCCGATGATATGGAATGGGGAGCTGTTGAGTTGTTTAAGATCACTGCTGATCCGGTATACCTGGAAGATGCAACCCGTTATGCCCTGGTGGCTGGCAGTACCTCATGGATGAACCTTGATTCTGCGGAACACTACCGGTACTATCCTTTTGCGAATGTAGCCCATGCCAGACTTTACAGTTTTGCTGATGAGAATCTGAAAGAAAAACTTGCACAATATTACAGGGATAACATACAGAAGATATATGAGCGGGCCGGTTCAAATCCTTTCCATACCGGCGTCCCGTTTATCTGGTGCTCCAATAACCTTGTCGTTGCGCTGATAACCCAGGTTCTGCTGTATGAGGAAATGACGGGTGACATGCAGTATCATGATCTCATGCTGGCCCACCGCGACTGGCTGTTTGGCAAGAATCCCTGGGGGACATCAATGTTTACGGGTCTCCCTGCCAGCGGGGAATATCCTGAGGATGTGCATACCAGCATCTGGTACATGACCCATCAGATGGTGCCGGGAGGCCTTGTTGACGGACCGGTATTTGCCTCCATCTATAATAACCTTATCGGCCTTACCCTTACTGCTCCTGATGAATTTGCTGCTTTCCAGAATGACTTTATTGTTTATCACGATGACATCGGTGATTATTCCACCAATGAACCGACCATGGACGGCACTGCCGATGCGATCTATATGATGGCGTTGTTGTGGAAGTACTGCAGATAGGTTTTCAGGAGGGTGGCAGATTAAGGTATTCCATAAAAAAATCCCTCCTTCTCCTCCTGTTGGCATATTCGGCGGACGAATCCCTCCTTCGCTCTGCTAAACCGGAGCTATGGCGGGCGAGGGTGGAGATAAGGGGAGTCGAACCCCTGACCTCTGCAGTGCGATTGCAGCGCTCTAGCCATCTGAGCTATATCCCCGTTCGGCTTGCAAAATTAATTGGATCGGGAAATAAAAAAAATGTTTTTTAGTATAGACAGGATACCGGTTGTGTTTTGAAAGTCCTTTAATTTTTATTTCTCGCAGATTAGCGCAGATTCTTGCGCAGATTAACGCTGAAACAATAAGTTGGAAATTAGTACTCTGCGAAAATCTGCGAGTTAATCTGCGATAATCTGCGAGAAGCCTTTACATGCTTTTTAAATTATCCCAATTAAAAAAAAAGAGTGAGTTCTTAAACAGATCAGTACATTTGTACAATATCCCACACAAATGCCCTGACACCTACATCCTTATTGATCTCATCCAG
>CAZRHW010000457.1:0-3303 GCA_964599785.1 uncultured Bacteroides sp.
CTGCATCTGGGCCACACCGACCCGCGAAAGCTCCCGGGACCATAGAAGAAGTATTTTTAGTGTCTGTCCGGGGTCGTGTCCGACTGCGTTGGACAGCAGTTCAAGTGCGAGAAAAAAAGCCACGTCGCCGGCGCAGATGCCCAATCCCTCCCCCTCGTGCATGCCACTTTTGCCCGTGTTCCGTTCGACGATCGACTGGTACTGATAATGGATGCTCGGCAACCCTCTCCGGAGGCGGTCTTGGTCCATGATGTCGTCGTGGATGAGGAGAAAGGAATGAATTAGCTCGTATGCCGCGGCAACAGCTTCGCAACCGGCGGACTGAAGTCCGGCGGACTTTAGTCCGGCGGCATGTTCAGACGCAAGCATGTCGTGCGTGAGGAGTATGAGACTCCCCCGTATGAGCTTTCCCGCGGTACAGAAGCGGCGAAGGCGCTCGGTGAGGTCGATGCCCCATGCGTTGACCGATTCGAGCTCATGCTTTTTACGGTCGAGAAACGTTTCCAGCGTCAGGACGATCCTTGTGCCGTAAATCGAAAGCACCTCGTCAAAAGGTTTTCTTTTCACCACCGACTCTCCGTGCCTATTTTTTGAAAAATAATACTTGAGTCGCCGGTTGTCGAGCGTTAGGGAACCGAAAATGACATGAAGTCCATCACGAGGTCCATGAAATCACGGCGATGATTCGGCGGGTCCGGAAAGTAGAAGAGGTGGGAGCTTTTTTTGCTGTCCGAAGATCCGAACCCCCCTACCGCGCGTGGTGCAATCCGTTCCATCCTTCCCGCGAGGTCATCCTCCAGCCGAAGGTTTCGACGGATAATATAAACGCGTGTTATCCGCATCGGTGCCGGAGTGATACGGTCTATGTGCCAGTGGTGACGTTTCCTTCGACTTTTGTGCCGCGCCACCCGTTCGTCGACACCGTTCATACCGGAACCGACGTATACGTAGTATCCCTCCTCGAAACGGACCCGTCCGAGCTTGCCAACCTGAATCTCACGGTGCACCGCGTTCTTGAGCACGAGGAGGTAACTCCCCCGTTTCGTGTTGTTTTTCCGTGCGGTTTCCAGGTCACATGCGAGATCGACTGCGGAGTCGAGGTCGACTGTGACCGGATCGACGAGCGTGCATCTCACCGCACCGAAATCGAACTGCCCGGCCTCGAGCAGCGAACGGCAGAAGCCGGGGTCGGCATGTATGTTCGGTATGAAGATACGTGCGTGTGACGAGGGAACGAGAAACAGGACATACGGTTCGTACCCTGCCGGCATGCTGCGAGGCGGAAGCTTCTGGCGCGTACCCTCCCCGTCCGGAAAGAGAGCGACGCCGTTGTGACACAGCGTGCATACCTTCACCGAAACGGTCAGGTGCGGGTGTTCGCGCCTTTCGACGAGCAGGTCGAACCGCCCCGCTCCGATACGAGGGGTTTTTTTAATGCCCGTGATATCGGAAAAAGGGCAGGAAAGAAGGCCCGCTTCTATCAGTTTATACACTATACCGAAAGCCTCACGCCGGTCAAGCAGCACGTAACTGTCCTGGTACACGGTCGATACCGCCCTGTATAAAGGCCCCGCGGGCGGTCGGTTCGAAGCGGAAACGAAAATTCTCGAACCGGGGACCAACAGCGTCTCTTCATTTCCGGCGGGCAGAAGGTAGCAGGAGGCCTCACTCCCATGCAGACGGATCAGAATTGTATGATCGTCGGCTCTCCTCAGGAAGAAGGCTTCCTCGAATCGATCGGCGACTGCGAGAGTGTGTTTCATCTGCATACAATGTATCCAGGCCCCGTCTTCGGAGCAAGCGGAAACCTTCGCGAAAAAGGCGGATGGAGCACACTGTATCAGGAAGGTGCAAACGGCGATACCCCTATGTCCATACCGGATGAAATAGTATTTTGAAAAGATCGGTGAAGACATTACTATTGCTGCAACGAGGTATGCATCATGAACTGGAGGAGCCTTCTCTTTTTCTGGGTGTTTGTTACCGTGCCGCTTTCGCTTTTGAGCGAAGATGCCGTCTTTTCCCTCCCGGCGCCGCGTCTTGAGGGCGGGCCCGGGATAAAAGAGGTGATGAACGCACGAAGAAGCACGAGGCGATTTGCGGATGAAGGGCTCGGTCTGGAGGAGGTCTCTCTTCTTCTGTGGGCCGCTTTGGGAAAGACGACCGACTCGGTGACGGGCGCGACGCGCACTGTTCCGTCTGCGGGAGGGATATACCCTCTTGTCGTGTACCTTGTCGTGAGGGAAGTCGATACCCTTGAGCAGGGGGTCTGGCGGTACGATTACAGTTCACATACGGTGACGCTCGTAAAAAAGGGAGATATCTCGAGACCCCTTTCACAGGCGGCCGGAGGGCAGGTATATGTGCGGACCGCACCCGCATGCATCGTCATAGCGGCGGATCCCCGCCGTACTGTGAGAGTTTACGGAAAGAGGGGAGAACAGCGGTACGTTCACATGGATGCCGGTCACAGCGCGCAGAATCTTTACCTCGCAGCCTGTTCCCTCTCGCTCGGCACGGTGGAGATTGGAGCGTTCATCGACGAGAGAGTGAAGAGTGTTCTCGGACTCGAAGGTGATGAGGTTCCCCTGCTCGTCATGCCGGTGGGACACCCCATCAGGTGACCGGGGACGTGCCTGTTTGTTGAGCTGCCGGTCTGACGGACGAGGGCGTTTCGGAATACGAACCGAACGGGCGATGGATGAAGGTGGAGGATCGATGATCGAGCTTGTTAATGTCTCTCTCAAAAGAAAAAACCGCTTAATTCTTTCGGGTATCAACTGGACGGTGAAAGACGGCGAGCATTGGGTCCTGTACGGGAGGAACGGCGCGGGAAAGACGCTGCTCCTCGAAATAATATGCGGCTACCTTTTCCCTACGGAGGGCGAAGTCGTTCGGTTCGGAAAGCAACACGGAGAGTACGATATCCGTGAGCTGAGAAAAAGGATAGGATACGTCAGCACCTTTCTGAAGGGGATGTTTTCGGGGCGGGAGCGAGTGATCGATGTGGTGACGAGCGGTCTCTTCGCATCTGTGGGGCTGTGGTGCGAGGCGGAGTCCGCCGATCGGGTGGCGGCGCGTAGTTTGCTCGCCTCGATAGGGATGGAGCACCGGGAGAGCGATCGCTTCGGAGAGCTCTCGGATGGGGAGCAGGGGAAGGCCCTCATACTCAGGGCGCTCATTAACAATCCCTGCCTGCTTCTGCTCGACGAACCATCCAAGGGGCTGGATTTCGGATCGAGGGAGGATCTTTTAATTGCACTTGAAACGCTATCGAAGCGGCAATCGACCTCAATCGTGCTC
>CAZRHW010000458.1:0-3303 GCA_964599785.1 uncultured Bacteroides sp.
ATTAGAACTCTGCGAAAATCTGCGGATCAATCTGCGCTTATTTGCGAGAAGCCTTAACAGCCTTTTTAAACACCCACACTCAAAAGGGGGGTGAGTCCGTATTACCCTACTCTATAAATAATTCCACCACTACAATCTCCCATCCGGTCCCACCTTAATGAGGGTGGTGATTGTACTTCCGGCCATGTCAACACCTCCGGTTAAAATATATCCTCCATCAGTCGTCTTATTGATCCCGTATGATGCCTGATTACCGGCATCGCCGAATGTGATGGCTGCATTCAGCTGGAGGTCATGATTGATCAGTACCAGAAGGATATCGCTGTCATCCTGTTGCTGATGCCATCCGCAAACTGCAAATGTACTTGTACCTGCAACAATCATTGATTCACCATAGAGGGATCCGGGATAGTTTACAGTGCCGGAATTCACTAAGGTAACGATCTCATTATCGGATCCTTCAAATTCTATCTCAGCAAAGAACAATGATGATAAGCCTGACAGGGGATTTTCGTCCATGCCCATGATCATGATCCTGCCATCTCCGAAAATTGCTATATCCTTTCCCGACAGGTTATTCTCTCCTGCCAGCCTGAGCTGCGTTGCTCCCTTACCTTCTTCATCAGTATTGAAGACCAGCAGTTGGGAATCTTCTGTAGAAGGATTCAAGGGGGTGGTCGTGCCCGCAATTACAAAACGGTTCTGATATTCGATCACCGATTCAGCTATATCATCGTATCCCGCGAAACCAATCTCCCTTTCCCAGAGAATAACGCCATCTGGATTGATCTTTACCAGGCAGACCTGTCTGTCACCGGATGTCTCTTTGCAATAACCGGTCAGGGCAAATCCTCCATCGCTGCAAACTATTATTTTACGGAATTCCTGCTCCTGGTGGGTCGGGAAAGTTACATCCCAGGCATATTGCCCGTTCTGATCGAGTTTGACCAGGTATCCTGATGTTTTGCCGCTTAGCCTTGTAGATCCTGCGATGAAAAAGCCATCTTCAACCATCATCAGGTCGTATCCATAGTCATCTCCCGGAGTACCTACCATGACAGGTGATCCCGATTCTTCCCGTCCGTATTCATCTGTCTGGATGATCATGATCTCACTGTGGGAACTTGTCTCATCCCCGGAAAAGGTGTTCCCCGCAATCAGATATCCACCGTCTGATTTCTGAACCAGGTCGAAACCCTCCCCCCAATAAAAATGTGCTGTCGGGTAATACTTCACAAACCTGTCCAGCTGGTCTTCCGACAATGAATAATCATTGCAGGAAGCTAAAAAGAGAAGCAGCAATGATCCCACAAGGCTTATCTTAAAAAAACCGGCCATTATCAGGAATAAATTATTTAATTTTTTTTATCCAGTAAATACTTCTCACAATACCAATCCGGAATGATATTTTATGAAGGCGAATATCCGAATCAAACCATCCCTCTGTCCATAAACTGTTTTGATCAAAACGATTACTCCCCCGTTTCATAATTCTATTGACAGTTTGATTATAGTCAAGTTCAGCAAAAAGGCGAGAATTATTATATTCAAGGTTCATTCCAATTCCACCGCCTACAAAAAAGTTCATATCATTTCTGAACTGTTTATTGTTCTTTTCATTCACTTCAGAAGTGAAGAGTATTTCATCATTTATCGGATCATACCTCTCAACATTACTCGTTGTAGTAGAAGATAAAAGATACCCGGCCATCCCTCCCAGTTTAGCATAAGGTTTAATGCGTGTTTTAAAAAACTCCATTTGCAAATACAGAGGCATTTCGAATGATAAATGGTGTTCTTTATGATTAAGCTGAAATGTGTTATTTATTGGAGAATTATAATGAATACCGTAGCTATATGAGCTAATTGCAGGTTGACTATTTACTGAAAGATAATCAGTGATATAATAATTTATATGAGCCCCGGCATTATACCCGGGGCCCTTCGGTGAATATTTAAATTGATCATCGAAAGGACTCCAGAATTCAGAAATAACGCCCCATGCCAGTTCCGGTCCCAGAACAATGCCTATATCAAGCAATTTTTTCACCCTGAAAATATTATATACAAATTGAAAATCTGGAGGATCGTTCATATCAGGCTTAAAGGCAGGAAATTCTTTTAACATTGCATGCATAGTCTCTTCGGCAGCTGTGACTTCATCATTCATATATCTCGCCAAAACGATTAATTTATATGCTCTTTGTTTATCTGCCGGCTCATAAGAATCAAGGCATTCTTCCAGCAATGCTGAAACATCTTCGAATATGCCCAGTTGAAATAATTCCTCGGCTTGATTCAGCCTGTTCAGGCATTCTTCCGTCTGAGCATATGATCTTAACATGCCGGCCAAAAGGATTATCCCAAACAGAATTCTTCCCGGGAATCTTTTCAGAAGGAATTGATATCTCAAACAGATGCTCATACTATTACCTGTTACAGGTATTTTCGTAAGGGATATCCTGACCGATATAACCTGTCCACTCTGATTGAGTCATATTCCTTGTTACATTCGGACAGATAAATTTTGCCAGGTCGTCCATTTCAGTGGGATAAGCGATCAGTGTATTGATACTGTTATTGCCAACAATAAGGGTCCTTCCGTTATTCATGAACTCTACAGAAAATATAAATTCATCCAGGCTGGTAATTTCAAAAGGTGGCTGATTCAAATTTCTTGTATCCAGAATATATACTCTTCCATCTGTACTGGCTGTAGCAATGTGGTTCCCCGAGGGATCCACCGCAATATCGGTTATCCTTGCCTGATGCAATTTTTTCCTGAAGATCAGATTATTTGATTCAAGATACCAGATCATTATTTCTCCTCTCTGGTTGCCAGATATTAAAAAATCACCATAATCCATAAATTCTAAACTGAGTATTTGGTTGTCAGGCTGATTGTATAAAATAGCAGGTTCAGTACTACTGTTCAATGTATATAAGAGCAATTTCCCGTTTTTGATTCCCACGGCTGCATATTGATCGTTCGCTGAGATAGCAATAGCCTGGGCAGGGCTCTCAGGATCAGAAAAAGACTCTTTTTCTCCACTTAACAGGTCCCATTTCAGGATTGTATTATCCAGCCCGCTTGTCAGCATATGTTGATTATCATTGAAAATGGCAACACTTCTGACCCGGTTTTCGTGAGCATTATAGAGTTTTGGTCTTGTTTCTCCTTTAGAAAGGTCGAATACCTGGATGCCCAGCCCTTCACAGACACAAACTAACCATCTGCCATCATTACTCACTTTGACGATCCTGTTGATTGAATTGTTTTCAATGATTAATGCCGGTTCCGTA
>CAZRHW010000459.1:0-3300 GCA_964599785.1 uncultured Bacteroides sp.
AATATCCTGACTGAACTGATTGAATACAATAGTTCCCGTTCTGCGTCATCCATATTACCCATTACAGCGCCCAACCTGCAAAGAAAACCTGGAATATAAAGTGATGTAACATCTTCTTCTCCGCGATAGGAGACAAACAACCGGTTAATGTCTGATGACTGAGCATATAATCCTGACATACACAGGATCATAACGAATTGAATAAATATTTTTTTCATTTCTGCAAGATTATGATCTGTATATTTGACGATTGAGATCAGAATCTGTTACAGATTTTATGATTTTTTTGACTTCAACATATGCCAAATAATATATTTTACCACAGAGAACACAGCGTTCTTTTCCTCTGTGGCCCTCTGTTAAATCTCTGTGTCCTCTGTGGTTTATTATTTGTATCAATAAACAATTCCTTATTTATCCGGAATCGGATATCTTTTAAATGGCTTATCCCTGTCAAAAAGATACCTGTAGGTTAAATAGTGTTTGGCCGGTACGCTTCCTACAGACAGGAAGATCTTTCTCATCTTCGGATTAAAGTCACCCACCCAGGAAAATTCCAGTTCTGTATAATGTGGTTTACGTTCAAATACCTTTACAAGCTTCAGGATAAATACGGATTCGATACCCAGGCCCTGGTATTTCGGAATAACTCCCATCAGTACTCCTCTTGCACGGGTCATTGTTTTCTTTTTAACCAGATAAAGAAATTTCAATTTATTCAACAGATTAAGTTTCCCATTCAAATATTTTAGTATCTGATTTACATCAGGATACATAAGGTAAATTGAGATGGGGATATCATTATGATAGGCCAGCCATATAAATTCTACCTCGATAATTGGTTTGACTTTTTTCAGCGTCTTGATGATGTAATCGGATTTCAGGGGCTTGAAATTTTCCGAAAAAGATGCCCAGGCAGTATTATACACCTCAACAAAATCCGGGATTTGTTCATCCAATTTTTTCCATGACATATGTTCAAACCTGTATCCCGGTTTTTTTGCTACCCATTCTGCAATTTTTACAAATCTGTCAGGAAGCTGTTTTGTAATATCGAGATGAAATCCTTCCTGTTTAAAATAGGTTTTAAAACCATATGATTCAAACAGTTCCCGGTAATACTTATGATTATAGGCAACCTCATAGGACGGATGTGTGAATCCTTCCACCAGGAGGCCCCAGTATTTGTCCCTCTCACCGAAATTAATCGGGCCGTCCATGGCTTCCATCCCTTTTTCCTTCAGCCACTCACGGGCAGTATCAAATAATAAAAAGGCAGCTTCTTTGTTATCGATACATTCGAAAAAACCTATTCCTCCTGTAGGTTGATCATGGGTATACGCTGTATTAAAATCAATGAATGCAGCAATTCTCCCTGTTAAATGGCCATTGTCATCCTTCATTATCCAGCGCTCTGCTTCACCATGGTTATAATATGAATTCCCCTTCGGATCAAATATGGCTTCAATATCCCGATCAAGTGGACATACCCAGGTATTGTCGTTCTTATACAGGATTTTCGGAACATCGAGAAATTCCTGTCTCGATTTTTTATCAATAACCCTGATGATGTTCATATTTTACAAGAGGTATATTAGAAAGATATATGTATAACCTGAAAAATTCCTTCGTAGAATTATCAAAGATATTTTAATAACCATTTATTCCGCCCCTAACAGGGCGGTTTGAGATAGTGTGAGCACTTCCCTGTTAATTGAAATGTGACCCCTAACGGGGTCATCATTCACATTACACCAAATATTAAATATGATCCCTGTTTGGGGTATTTTTTTAGTTGTTTTACCCTGCCAGGAGCAACATTTCAATTCTACTCGCCCTAGTAGCGGCGGATTAAATCTTTAAATCTTTTTTCAGGTTTTCTTTTGCCCTGTTAGGGGCAAAATTTCAATTAACATCGACCTGTCCAACAAATCTCACCGCCCTGTTATAGGCGGAATAAATCTTATGATGCTACACCTTTTTATAAATATCTTCCAGTAAGGATTTATATTTCCCGGCAATAAATTCCCGACGTAATTTTAGTGTTGGGGATAGCTCACCCGTTATCGGTGACCATTCATCCGGGATAAGCCTGTACTTCAGTATTTTTTCAGGGCCGGAAAGAGTCTGGTTAAATTTGTTTACTTCGTTTGTAAATATTTTTTGTATCTCCCGTAGTTGAATCAGCTCCGATTTTTCCCCACAGGAAATATTTTCTGACAGGCACCATTGTTCCAGGTATGAGAAGTTTGGAGATATCAATGCACTGGCATATTTCTCATGCTCTCCAAAAACCATTATCTGATCAATAAACACCGACCCTTTAAAGATATTTTCAATCACCTGTGGCGCTACATATTTACCGGTGGAAAGTTTAAAGATCTCTTTTTTCCTGTCAGTTACGGAAAGAAATTTATCATCTACCCAGCATCCGATATCACCGGTATGAAACCAGCCCTCATCATCTATAACAGATCTGGTCAGTTCATCATCTTTATAATATCCGGGCATCACATTATGCCCCTTACACAGTATTTCACCATCTTCAGCGATTTTTACCTCCACTCCGTCAATCAGTGCTCCTACTGTCCCAAGCTTCAGAAGGGGTTTAGTACTCCGGTTGATCGTAATGATCGGTGAGGTTTCCGTAAGTCCGTACATATTCAGCACCTTGATCCCGGCTGCCCAGAAAATTCTTTCGATCCCCGGCTGCAGGCTTGCCCCCCCGCAACCAACCAGTCTCACCCTTCCTCCCAGGGCTTCCCTCCATTTACTGAAAATAAGCTTATCGGCAATCCTGAGTTTTCTTTTATAGAGCCACCCGCTTTCATCATCTGTTTTATATCTGAAGCCTGTCTTGACAGCCCGGAAAAAGATTGTCTTTTTTAATCCTTGTAATTTCTTACCCTTTGCAATGACAGTATCGATGATTTTTTCAAGGATACGCGGTACTGCGTCAAATCCATCCGCCTCTATTTCCCGCATATCAGCAGCTATTGTTCCCATACTTTCAGCATAGTATATACTGCTGCCACTGAATTGTGTCTGGTAATTACCCAACCGGCCACCAACATGACATAAGGGCAAAATACTCAGAAATTTGTCATCTGTTGTCAGCCGGAAAATCTCAGATGCAGCTAAAAAATTCCGTACAAGATTTTTATGTGATAGCATCACGCATTTAGGAATACCCGTTGTACCCGATGTATAGATCAAAGTAGCCAGATCATCAGGACGAATATCCTTTTTAATTTTTTCAACCTCATCTTTGTATTTACCGGCATTTTTTTTGCCCAGATC
>CAZRHW010000460.1:0-3282 GCA_964599785.1 uncultured Bacteroides sp.
AGCATTTTAAGTGACCTGGGTCATGAGGTCTGTATCCTCGAAAAGGAAAAGATTCCCGGTGGGAAACTGAATATCTGGTATGAATTGTTCCCTCATAATGAACGGGCAGGCAAAATACGTGAAAAAATGCTGGCCGGTACAAAGTCCACTATCCGTACATCAGTAAATATTACAGGCATCTTCAGGACACCGGGGGGATTCTGCCTGAAAGACCGGAATGATGATGAATACCGTGCCCGGGCATTGCTGATTGCAAACGGATTTAAACCTTTCGACGCCCTTCAGAAAGAAGAATATGGTTATGGGATATACGATAACGTGATCACATCCGTCGAACTTGAAGAAATGTTCAAAAAAAACCGTGTTATTAATTCGAAGGGTCAGGTCCCCGAAAGAGTGGCATTCATACATTGTGTTGGATCAAGGGACATCAAGGTCGGGAGCGAATTTTGTTCTGCTAACTGTTGTATAACAGGGATTAAACAGGCTATCGAACTAAAAAAGATGGTCCCCCGCATGAATATCCACTGCCTTTACATGGATCTTCGGCTGGGGGGAAGGTTTTTCGAAGATTGTTACAAAACATCACAGGTTAAATATAAGGTACAATTTATTCGCGGGAGGCTGTCTGAGACGAATGAAAATCCCGACCAGACGATCGTACTGAGATACGAGGATACGCTGGCCGGAAGACCTGCAAAATTAACTGTCGATATGGTTGTCCTGCTCGTTGGGATGCAACCCGATCATTCCATTCTGAATTTCCTGCAGGATATTGATGAGCGGATCGGTACCGACGGATACTTTGGTGATGGCAAAATTGACCCTGCAGAGAAGAACATTGATAATGGTTTGTTCTTCGCGGGCTCATGCACCGGGCCGAAAAGCATTATTCAATCGACCGATGAAGCTTCAGAAACCGCTTTCAGAATAAATCAGTACCTGAAACAGAAATTACACACCGAAACACACTACCAGAATGACAGAATTTGGATTCAGCATCCATGAAGACCTGATGATCGATCACGACAGGCCGTCACCAGCATATGAAGAATTACTGGAAAAAGTACCTTCCATATCCATGTGTATATCATGCGGAAGCTGCTCAGGAACCTGTGTTTCTTCTTATCAGTCAGGATCGGGTTTCAGGAAATTAATCATGCTCCTGAGAAATGGCATGTACGACAAACTTACAAATGCTCTTGCTAACTGCCAGTTTTGCGGTAAATGCTCACTTGTCTGCCCCCGTGGGATCAATACACGTAAAGCAATCCTTGAAATGAAAAAATATTTTAAAATAAACGGTGATGACATTATTTAATTCACTATTTGTCCTGCCTTTCACCCTGGGACTTTTTTTCCTTCTCGCAGTCCTTACCATAAAATACTATCAATGGTTTAAATCGCTCACATCAAAAAATAAGTTAAGGCTGTGGAAGTCCTTCTCGCCCCGGTGGATCCTTTCATCAATCAGGGAGATATTCAGGGAATGTCTGTTACATTTGAGAATTTACCGTCAGAAAAAGCGTTTGTGGTACATGCACATGAGCCTCGCCTTTGGATGGTTCCTGCTCATCGTGGCCGGTCATGCCGAATCGGTCTTTGCCACAGGCCACGTGCTCAGTTCACCATGGAAATCGGTCTTTTTCGATTACTTCTCGAGAGGCCAGGAAACAACAGGATGGCAGCTGCAAATGTTTAACCATCTGATGGACCTGCTACTTCTCTTTATCCTTTCCGGCCTGTTCCTGGCAATATATAAAAGAATAAATTCCCGGTTACTCGGTTTGAAAAAAAGACCTCTTCATAAATCCCCGGACAGAATAGCAATGACATTCCTGTGGCTCATATTTCCTGCCAGGCTCATTGCTGAGACACTGAATCATACATTTTACGGAGGCGGCGGTTTTATGACCGGATTCTTCGGAGATCTGATCACCATTCCCGATAACCTTAAATTTCTTTCCGATGCAGCCTGGGTCGTTTATTCTGTTTCCCTTGGCGGATTCTTTTTCGTCATGCCCTGGTCAAGATATATGCATATCTTAACTGAAGTCCCTCATATCCTGCTGAAAAATGCTCACATACAGGCATACCAGGATCAGGGATGCACAGAATTTCACCTGCATGCCTGTTCATCATGCGGCATATGCCTGAATAGCTGTCAGATGACAAATATTGAAGGATATAAGGGACAATCCTATTACTTCATCAGAAACTTGCGTAATATATCGGGAGTATGCGACAGTGCAATTATGAATTGTATGATGTGTGGCCGATGTCTGGATGACTGCCCGGTCCGGGTAGATACGCTTGCCATCAGGATGAATGAGCGGATCAGAAGGAATGATGATCTTCTGTTTGATTATTCATACCTGGATCAGCCCGGCCCAAAAACATCACCGGCGAGGATAGCATTTTTCGGGGGTTGCATGACCCGGTTAACTCCGGGGATAATCTCCGCAATGAAAAAGATATTTAAATTTTACGGGGAAGATTTTGTGATGATCGATGAAACTGAATCAGTTTGCTGCGGCAGACCACTTTACCTTTCCGGACAGAAACAGGCATACTTTGAAATCATCAAACATACAAGGGAAAGAATCCTGTCCTGCAAGCCGGATCTGATCATTACCTCCTGTCCTATATGTCTCACAACATTCAGAAATAACTATTTCTTCCCGGTCCCCGTCATGCATCATACCCAGTATCTTGAATCTATGATGCATAAAGGTTTCTTTCCACCCGGACAATCAGATATGAAAACCATCTATCATGATCCATGTGAACTGGGCAGATATCTTGGGATTTACAGTGAACCACGCCAGGTATTAAGAAAGATTGTACAACTTCAGAATTATGTTTATAAACAAAATGAAGGGCTTTGCTGCGGCGGCAGTATTGCTGACCTGGAGATGGATTTTGAGGATAAACGAAGCATTGCTGAAAATGCTATAAAACAATTGATAAAGCCTGACACCCAACAACTTGCAACTGCCTGTCCTTTATGTAAGATGACCTTTAAAACTTCCGGCATTATTCCTGTTAAGGATATCGCTGAGATATTCGCCGAATCGTTATCCGTCAGCCTTCCAGTTGAAGAGCTCTCCGAAAGCGAAGCAATGGTGCAGAATTGAGGGTTGTAATGGTCTCAATGGTCACACGCTTCGCTGTCGCAATTGGTGCAGGGTCGTAAGGTAGCAATGGTCGCACGCTGCGCTAGCAGCTTGATACAATTGCGACCTTGTTACCATTGCGACGATTGCGACATTTCAGAATTAA
>CAZRHW010000461.1:0-3281 GCA_964599785.1 uncultured Bacteroides sp.
GCGGGCCGTCAAGGTCACCAACTCCGATAGTGATACTATCGACAGTGGTCAGATTAATCCCCTGAGAAGTAAAATCACTGAGGTTAATATCCCATCGAGTCCAGGTGTCTATCTGCGTCACTTTTGCATCATCGTTGTACACCACCCTGGTTGAACCGTTTTGATTGGCTATACCCACAAACATCGGCTCGGGATCGTTACTGTACATGGTTGTTCCAATGACCTCCGGTGTCCATGTCGCCGGAGTCCTCGATCATAATCCGCGCGCCGGGCGGCAGTTGACTTCTACACGGTATTCCACCTATCTGTAGATTCGGACCCGGCATGGAAAATCCTGTTTCAATACCACAGGGTACTACCCCTGCGCACGTGCCGTATATAGAAAGAGTTGCCTACTCAGCATCTTTATGGAACATCGCGACGGGACCTCAAGGCGGTATTCATCGCCGGTGTTAACCGCCGGTGCTAACCGCCGATACGTTCGAGCAGGTCGAAAAATTCAGGACAGGAAACCGAAACACACTCCGCATCCCTGATGGTGGAAGCGCCGGGCGCGGCGCAGGCGAGAACCGACGCGGCCATGGCGATCCTGTGATCACCCCCGCTCTCAACGAGCGCGTTACTGATCGGCGCGCCGCCTTTGACGGTGAATCCGTCCTCCCGCACATCCGCCTCACCGCCGAAACGACGTATCATATCGCATACCGCTTCTATTCTGTCGCTCTCCTTGACCCTGAGCTCACGAGCATCCCGCACGACGGTCTCCCCCTCGGCAAAGAGCGCCGCACAGGCGAGCGCCGGTATCTCGTCGATAATGAGCGGTATCTCCCGTCCGGAGACCTCGGTGCCGACAAGCGATGAGCTGCGCACGCACACCGTACCGGAAGGCTCCACTTTGCCTTTTTCGACCGTCGTGTCCACCTTGCCCCCCATGCGTTTGAAGACCGAAAGTATCCGGGCCCTCGTGGGGTTGAGCCCCACGTTCCTGACAATGATCCTTGAACCGGGCACTATGAGCGCGAGCACTATAAAGAATACCGCTGATGAGATGTCCCCCGGCACCTCTATGTCCAGCGGGCACAGTGCCTTGTTCCCCTCTACGGTGATTCTTTCTCCGGTTTCGAGCGGTTCGGTGTGAAAGTGCGCGCTCATTGCAGTAAGCAGCCGTTCCGTATGGTCCCTCGTTAAGATCTTTTCGTCGATCACGGATTCCCCCTCTACGAACATCGACGCGAGGATGAGCGCGGTCTTTACCTGCGCGCTCGGTACGGGGACTGTATACTTTATCGCGCCGAGTGAGCCTCCCCGAATCATCAGGGGCAGGCGGCCCCCGCTGTGCTCGATCCGTGCACCGAAACGGCATAAAGGATCGATAACTCGGTTCATCGGCCGTGATGAAAGCGACCGGTCTCCGACGAGCCGGGCCCGAACGCCGGCGCCTGCGAGCATGCCAGTCAGCAGACGGGCCGTCGTGCCCGAGTTCCCGCAGTCCAGCACGATCGGATCGCCTCCGTCAGGGAGCTTGAACCCGCCGAGTCCCTTCCCGCCGATCCGTACAGTCCTGCCGCACTGCTCCAGCGCGACCCCGAGCCGCTGCAGCGACTGCAGTGTCGATGCCACGTCCTGCGAGCCGGATAACCCGCGGACGACGCTTTTTCCCTCCGCCATGGACGAGAGCACGAGCGCACGGTGAGATATCGATTTATCGCCGCCGACGCGTATCTCTCCCTCCACGCGCCGTACGCCGCTTACTTCCCTGTCCAATTCGCCTCCTTTTGGGCTCGAGAGGACGCCTCGAATATCCGGCCGTATATCGACTGCACGAACCGTCCGGCCTGTTCGTCTTTTAGGGCCGCCGCCACATTACGGAGCACCGCCGTTTCCCTCTGCTTGTCCGAAACGTCGATATTATTCTTTTTCTTTTCGATCCCGATCAAAAGGACCTGCCCAAGCCGTCTCTCAAGAAGCCTTGCGACCCTCCTGTCGATCCGGTCGATCTTTTTCCTGTACCGATCCATCTTCAGGCCCATACTCGTCCCTCCCGGGTATAAAAATCGGGGTGTGGGCGGAACCGGTGTCCGCAGTCTGCGAGTGCCGGCTCCGCTTCTTAATAAAAGATATCCGAAGCATTACGTGCTTGCAATAATAATCCGTTTCAGTTATCATAATTCATCTAAAAACGCGACTATAAAGAAACACAGGAGGCTCAAGATGAAGTATAGGACGCTCGGAAAGACGGGCTTTACGATTTCGGAAGTGTCCCTCGGCACCTGGCAGCTGGGGGCGAGATGGGGAGACCCCTTCGATCCCGGCGTCGCCGAGGCGACGGTGAACCGTGCGATCGACCTCGGGATCAACTTCATCGACACCGCGGATGTATACTCGGACGGACTCTCGGAGCGGTATACCGCAAAGGTGGTGAAACAAAGAAGCGAGGAAGTGCACGTGGCCACGAAGTGCGGCAGGCGGCTCGCCCCTCATACCGCGGACGGATATAACGACAAAAATATCAGAAAGTTCGTCGATGACAGCTTGAAGAACATGGGCCTTGAATGCATAGACCTCATACAGCTCCACTGCCCTCCTACCGATGTTTACTACAGACCGGAGGTGTTCGGTACGCTGGACAGGCTCGTCGAGGAGGGGAAGCTTTTGTATTACGGGGTGAGCGTCGAAAAGATCGAGGAGGCGCTGAAGGCCATAGAATACCCGGGTGTAGCCACAGTCCAGATTATCTATAATATCTTTCGGCAACGGCCGGCCGAGCGATTTTTCGAAGAGGCTCGAAATAAAAATGTCGGGATTATCGTTCGGGTCCCGCTGGCCAGCGGGCTCCTCACCGGAAAGTTCTCCTCCTCCACGGTTTTCGAAAAAAAAGACCACCGCTTCTTCAACCGCGACGGGAAATCCTTCGACAAGGGCGAGACCTTCGCCGGGGTGCCGTACAAGCTCGGGCTCGACGCCGTTGAGAGGCTTCGATCGGTTTTCGGAAAAGAACAGAACCTCGCCCTCTGCGCCCTTAAATGGGTCCTGACCGCAGAAGCAGTGAGCTGTACCATTCCGGGCGCGAGCAGGGCGGAACAGGTGGAACAGAACGTCAAGGCTTCGGAACTGCCCGGTTTTACACCAAAGATACTTTCAGAAGTACGCGCGATATACGAGGACACGGTCAAGCCGTACGTGCACCAGCGCTGGTGAAGTTTGCTGCGCAAACTTCAATGCAGTGTGCGCCGCACACTGCAGTTCAGTATGTAGCTATGCCCATATCATAGGCTTCATGA
>CAZRHW010000462.1:0-3272 GCA_964599785.1 uncultured Bacteroides sp.
AACGAAGATCAACAATCAATTCATCAATATTTTCAGCATCGAAATCACTGAATAAAACGGATAATTCATCAGAGGCAGGAGTGGTAAAATTCTGCAATACAAAATAACCGGCTTGCTTTCCTGCGATATCAATGATTTCCGAATGGAGGATTGCATTGATATTGATAAATTTCTTGGTAGAAGTGATAACCTGTGTGCCTCCACTCAGCGTTCTGAAGGTAAATGTATTCTGTATCCCGTCTTCATCAGGCCCCAACAAAGCAGTGTCGATAATAGTCCCCGGAGTTATTGCCATTCCGTTGATCTGGGTAACCTCCCAACCCCTTGTAACACCGGAAGAATTCAAATCGGAATCATCAAAAATAAAAGCTACCCTTAGTTGCCCCTCCGCGTTCCATCTTAGCCCAATCCCATGACCTGTATAAATCCCCTTCGAGTTGTAATTATTGTAATCCGTAGTTTCCTGCATATAACTCCATCTGTCTAGCTTATCAAATATGAGCGTATCCAGAAGTTCCTGCTGTGTTGCAAAATTTTTTACAGAAACATTCGGCATAGTGTCATACCACAGATACCAGTCTTTCATATAATCGAGCAACTCTTGCTTCGTTAACTTACTCTCACCAGGATTGATTTCGCAGGAATGGAATAGACTGCATAAAACCAGGATCAGAATAATCCATGCCAGTTTACGGCTTACTCTAAATGTTTTCATTGTCATTATTTTCACAAGAAAATATTTATGTTAAGTATTAAATTATCAGCATGTTATTTACTCAATTTTGCAATGGCGTTTTTTTGTTGCCGGCCTCCCACATGCTATCCACAATCCGGGCCGGCGAACCCTCATTTGCCAAATCAGTGCCGTCTGATATTTTCATACACTTTTGTCTTTGCAACTTGATAATTAACCTCATCAGTGATGAGGGTTTCAATTGGCTATATCAATATTAACGTATTTTCTCAATAATTATTCCGGCGATGATCAGACATAAACCTATAATTGTTGTCCTGTAAATCATTTCTCCAACAAATATATGAATTAGGATCAGAGAAACGAAGGGTGCCAGGTAAACGAGATTGCTGATCCTGTCCGAAGTTTTGGAGAACTTCAAAGCCATGAGCCAGAAAAGAAAAGAAAATCCCATCTCAAAAAGGCCGGCATACCCTGCCAGAAGCAGACCTTTAGTTTGGTTGAAACTAATAGTGGTAAAAAATGGTGCAAGGATTGAAATATAAACCGTTGCAAAAAAGAAATTTAACAATAGTTTCAGAACTTCATCCCGCTTATCCCTGACATTAAATATCCAGTAAAATGACCATATCACAGAACTCCCTGTTGCAAGGAGAATTCCAAATGGTTCCTGGAAATGAAATGAGAATGGCTTTCCCTGGGAAGAGATAAAATAAACACCTGCGAAGCTGATAAAAAGTGCAAGAAAACTTTTTATAGCAATTTTATGCCCCAGGAGGGGAATGGAGAGGAAGACCAGGACAATCGGCCAGATCATGTTCAATGGCTGCGCAACCTGTGCCGGCAGCAGCGAATATGCTTTGAATAATACCAGGTAATATAAAAAAGGATTTAAAAATCCAAATAAAGACGAACGCAGCACCTCAACTTTCGTACATTTGATTATATGCCGGATTTTACCCTGTATTATTGCTGTAAGCAGGTAAACAAGAAAGGAAGTCCATGTGGCAAAAAACAGCAATTGAACCACGTCGAGATATTTCAGGGCAATTTTAAATACAGATGCTACGGTAGACCAGAAAAATATGGCCAATCCTGCATAAAAATATGCCTTGCCTTGATTTGTCATATTGTCGGACTATTCTTTATCACACCCCCATAAAAACATCTGTTCTAAAATAAATGCATCGTTTGTGCCGATGGCTCAATAACTGCATGAATTATTCAAAATATATCATTTAATTGTCAGGTTCAGCTTGAGCTCATCCATCAATGGTTTTAGGGCTTGATATGACTCAATATGATCGTTCAGGATGCTAAGGTTTGGTTGTATCCTCAGCATCAGGTCATCCAGAAGCTCTTTTTCGTTTTCGATCAATCTTTCAAGCTCTTCAGGATTCTTGTTCTTCCTTGTTAGTTCATCCCGGATATCTCTCAGATTATTTTCGATCAGGAAAACTTCTTCGCTGTATTTATTACAGGCAGCAAGACAATTTTCAATATCATCCCGGAGATTTATATATGCTTCAAGTTCTTTTGTCATGATAGCGGGTGGAAATTCGTGAAGATTTGTATCAATAAAAAATGAAAGGTCTTTTTCTATTTCATAACTAAAATCGTTAAGCATCTGTATCTCAGGTGAGCTGATCTTTTTCTGCAGCTCTATCGTCAGGGAAAGCAGACTGTCTGCTTCTCTGATCTTTTCTTCGGGAAGGCCTGTATGGCAGCGGGGGAAGATAATCAGGCAGATGAAGAGTAAATAATGAAACTTCCGGTTGAATATTTTAAAAGGAATCTGATTGTTGGTATAAGCTTTCATTTCATGCATATGAAAACGTGATATAATTTGTATAAATTTAAGGATAAAATAAGGAATGTGAAGATTATTTCAAATTGTCTGATATAGTTGCAATTAGGATTGTATTAGCAGAAGAGTGAATACTGGTGAATTGGTAAATTGGTATACTGGTAAATTGGTGAGTGGGGGTTAGGGGTTTGGGTAGGTTGGTAAATTGGTAAATTGGTATATTGGTGTGTGGGGAGTTAGAGGTTTGGGTAAGTTGGTAGATTGGTAAACTCATAAATTGGTATAATAGTGTGTAAGGGTATGGGAAGAATTGGGTAATGTAAGATTCAGTTATGCATGTTGTTAGACGGGACGATTGATATATGAATAATGGAATCCCGATGAATCGGGGCTGGAATACTGGAATAATGCTCAATAAAAAATTGTTACTTTAAATATTACAAAAATTTTCACGTCATGAAAAACAAAATGGTTGTTATTTTAGGTTTGTTAATGATCATGGCATGTGGTAGGACTGTCGACAGATTTATGCCAATGGCAGCTGAAGATTCTGAGGAAGCGGGGTATTATGAAAAATCTGATGTTTCGGATGAAGCGCCGGTCATACCTGAAGAACCAGTAATCGAGCGGAAGATCATAAAAGAGGGATGGATGAGAATAGAGGTGGAGGATTATTCCGTGGATTTAAAATCGATCAAAAGATTGGTGGACAAACACGAGGGGTATTTATCGAACGAATATGAAAGCAGTTCGGATTATTCCCTGAATAAC
>CAZRHW010000463.1:0-3271 GCA_964599785.1 uncultured Bacteroides sp.
CTGAAAATGTACCCTGTACCCTGTGCCCTGAACCCTGTTACCATTGCGACCATTGCAACACTGTACCCTGAACCCTGTTACCATTGCGACCATTGCGACCATTGCAACCCTGTACCCTGAACCCTGTTACCATCGCGACCATTGCAACCTTGTGATCCTGCGACCATTGCGACCATTGCAACCCTGTACCCTGAACCCTGTTACCATCGCGACCATTGCAACCTTGTGATCCTGCGACCATTGCGACCATTGCTGATTTCCTTTTTCCTTTTTCCTTAAGCCCTGCTTCCTGCCTTCTTACAACGATTTAACACCTATTCTGTCCTGACTTACCTTTTTTTTATATATTCATGCTTTAAATTATACATTAAAATATTAAATCCAATATTTACGATTATGAAACTGAACCGACGTGACTTCATTAAAAAGAACACTGTTGCCGGTCTGGGACTGGCTGTTACTCCTTCTTTTCTGAACCTTCATATCCCGGTTAACGAAAAGGTCCGGCTTGGTTTTATCGGCATGGGCGGAAGAGGCACATGGCTGCTCGGGCTTGCCCTGAACAGGGATGATGTTGAAGTTAACGGGGTTTGTGACATCAAGGAGGAAGCGGCAAATAATGCCGCCAGATTAGTAACGGATAGCGGAAGGAAAAAGCCCGGCATTTATGCCGGTAATGCGGAATCTTTCAGGCAGCTTCTGACAAGGGACGATCTGGATGGGATTGTCATTGCCACACCATGGCTCTGGCATACCCCGATGGCCGTTGCTGCCATGAAAGCAGGCAAATATACTGCTGTTGAAGTACCGGCAGCCACAACCGAGGAGGAATGCTGGGATCTTGTCAATACTTCTGAGGAAACAGGGATGCCCTGTATGATGCTTGAGAATGTTTGTTACAGGAGGGATGTTATGGCTGTTCTGAACATGGTCAGGCAGGGATTATTCGGGGAACTGGTTCATTGTCATTGCGGTTACCAGCATGATCTGAGGGAAGTCAAATTTAATCCCGGTGTGGAGTTCGGACCCGGAGCCAACGGTGAGGCGGAGTGGAGAACCCAACAATCGATTTACAGGAACGGTGATCTCTATCCCACACATGGTCTTGGCCCGATTGCCAACTACCTGGATATTAACAGGGGGAACAGGTTCGTTTCCTTAACTTCAGCGGCTACCAAATCACGTGGCCTTCATGAATACATCGTCAAGACAGCAGGTGAGGATCATCCTAATGCGGCTATCAGGTTCAAACTTGGCGATATTGTTACGACCCTGATCCGGACTGCCGGCGGGGAAACCATCATGATAAGTCACGACACGAATCTTCCCAGGCCCTATTCCCTTGGCTTCAGGGTACAGGGAACGAATGGTTTATGGATGAAAGATGGTGACCAGATCTATATTGAAGGGAAAAGCGAACCACACCAGTGGGAACCATCCGGTAAATACCTCGAAAAATATGACCATCCGCTCTGGAAGAAATATGAAGATAAAGCAGCAGGATCGGGTCATGGGGGTATGGACTTTTTTGTTATACATGCATTCATCGAATCTGTAAAAAGAAAAATCACACCACCGCTGGACGTATATGACGCAGCAGCATGGAGCGTTGTCTCATCACTTTCAGAGCGATCCATTGCCAATGGCGGAGAACCACAGGATTTCCCGGATTTTACAAGAGGTAAGTGGATGGTGAGAAAACCGGTGTTTGGGTTAGGGGATGAGATATGATACTTAATTTCATCGACTGGCTGATCATTGCTTCTTTCTTCCTGCTTTCCCTTATCATTGGCCTGTATGCCTCCAGAAGTGCGGGAAAAAGTACAACAGAGTTTTTTCTGAGTGGCCGTAATATGCCCTGGTGGCTCCTGGGGATATCGATGGTGGCCACAACATTTTCATGTGACACCCCGAATCTTGTGACCGATCTCGTAAGACAGAGCGGGGTGGCCGGGAACTGGGCATGGTGGGCATTTCTCCTGACCGGTATGCTGACGGTCTTTATTTATGCAAAACTCTGGCGAAGATCCGGTGTCATGACCGACCTGGAATTTTATGAACTCAGGTATAGCGGCAAAATGGCTTCTTTCCTCAGGGGATTCAGAGCCCTGTACCTGGGAGCATTTTTTAATATTATGGTCATTGCACTGGTATCACTTGCCCTGATAAAAATAGGAGCTGTTATGCTGCAGTGGCCTGCCTGGAAAACAATGTTAATAGCCTCTACAATTACTTTGGTATACAGTGCACTGGGGGGCCTTAAAGGGATACTCCTCACCGATTTCTTCCAGTTTATACTGGCTATGACCGGGGCCATTGGTGCAGCCATTATTGTACTGAAGTTACCGGAAGTGGGAGGAATGAGCGGATTATTGAAAAATCCGGCCCTGCATGGTAAATTGGGACTTTTACCGGATTTCAGCAACCGGGAAGCCCTGGTAACTTTACTGATACTTCCACTTGCCGTGCAGTGGTGGAGCGTCTGGTACCCCGGGTCGGAACCCGGCGGTGGTGGGTACATTGCCCAGAGAATGCTTTCCGCAAAGAATGAATCGGGAGCAGTTAAAGCAACCCTGCTGTTTAATGTTACCCACTATGCTTTGCGTCCATGGCCATGGATTATTGTCGCTCTTGCCTCTCTCGTGGTGTTTCCCGACCTGGGAGCGCTGGCTAAAGCCTTCCCGCATATCGATGAGGGTATTATCAGGCATGACCTGGCTTACCCGGCAATGCTGAGCTTCCTTCCGGCCGGATTTCTCGGATTGGTGGTAGCCTCTCTGATCGCTGCTTTTATGTCTACTGTCTCAACCCAGCTCAATTGGGGAGCTTCATATATCGTTAATGATTTTTACCATCGTTTTATCGACAGGCAGGCATCAGAAAAAAAACTGGTCATCGTTGCAAGAATGACAACTGTCATTTTAATGATCCTCGCAGCACTGTTTACACTCCTGCTCACTAATGCGCTTCAGGCATTCCGGATATTGCTTCAGATCGGAGCGGGAACAGGACTGATCTTTATCCTTCGCTGGTTCTGGTGGCGTATCAATGCCTATAGTGAACTTTCCGCCATGATCATATCATTTGTGGTAGCTGTTTATTTTCAGATTATTCACCCCATGACAGGACTGCCGGAAATCAGTCCGTCAGTACAACTGGTATCCGGCGTTGCTATAACCACAATTACATGGCTGGCAGTGACCTGGATGACACCACCCGTAAATATGGAAACACTGGCCGGGTTTCATAAGCTGATAGGAGCAGGGGGACC
>CAZRHW010000464.1:0-1450 GCA_964599785.1 uncultured Bacteroides sp.
CCCTTCCAGTTAAGGCTCGTCGGCATCTGCAACCGGACGCTGTCGAAGGCGGAAACGTTAAAGGAAGATTTCGGCTTCTCGTTCGCCACGAGCGATTACCGGGATCTGATCGAGCGCGACGATATCGACGTCATCGACGTATGCACGCCGAATAATGTGCACCACGCGCAGATTACTTCTGCGCTCGCCGCCGGAAAACACGTATATGCGGACAAGCCGATATGCATTACAGACGGGGAGGCGGACGACATCGTGCTTCATGCGGACAGGGCGGACAAACAGGGGGTCGTCCATCAGGTGGCCTTTCACAACAGGTTCTATCCGGCCCTGAAGCGAATGAAAGCGCTGGTCGATGAAGGCCTGCTCGGAACGCCGCTGAGCTTCAGGGTCTGCTACTACCACTCGAGTAATCTGGACCGCTCACGCCCAAGGGGATGGCGGGTGTCCCAAACGGAGGCCGGGGGCGGCGTTCTGTACGATATGGGCTCGCATGTGCTCGATCTCGTCTACCACCTTCTCGGAAGGTTCGAGCGGATGAGCGGCACGGCGCTGATACTGCATAAGACGAGGCCCGATGAATCGGGCAAAACGATACAGGTAAAAACGGAAGACCATGTACTCGTCGCTGTCCTGCTTCAAAGCGGGGCGATAGGAACCATCGAGGCGTCGAAGATCATAACGGGGAGCAACGATGATCTCACCATCGAGCTGAACGGCAGCCGCGGTGCGGTACGGTACGGGCTCATGAATCCGAATCATCTTCTGGTGTACGATACGAAGGACCCTGAAAAGATACGGGGCTTTCATGCGGTCGAGATCGTGAACAAGGACCCGGATTCCCCGGGGAAGTTCCCCGGGCCCCGAATGGGAATCGGATGGCTCCGGGGCCACATCGCCTCCCAGTACAATTTTATGAAAAGCGTATTCGAAGAAAGGAAGGCATCGCCGTCACTTCAGGAAGGCGCATATATACAGAAAACCATGAACAGGCTGTATGAGTCCGGAATATGTGAAAAACCCGGCGTTCCAGGACCGTGGGTTACGGTGTAATTATTTCCTTTTTTCTTGCTATTATAGAGAAAGATGGATAGTATTAGGTCTGACTTTAATAGGGGGGTGTTACATGTTTGGCGGAATCGGTATGCAGGAGATCGTCATAATCCTCATAGTCGGACTTCTTGTGTTCGGTGCGACAAAGCTGCCGAAGATCGCCCGGTCTTTAGGGCAGGGCATAAAGGAGTTCAAGAAGACCGTCAAGGACCTGGACGATGACGATGATGGGAATACGATGAAATACGTCGACCGGGGGCCGCGCTATTCCCAGCCCCAGCAGTACAATCAGTATCAGGGCCAGCAGTACGCACAGTACCAGCAGCCCGGACCGCAGGGCCCGACCGGACCGATAGGTCAAAACGGACCGATAGGTCAAAACGGACCGATAGGTCAAAAC
>CAZRHW010000464.1:1550-3264 GCA_964599785.1 uncultured Bacteroides sp.
CAAAACGGACCGATAGGTCAAAACGGACCGATAGGTCAAAACGGACCGATAGGTCAAAACGGACCGATAGGTCCGTCCTCTCCCCAGGGTGCATATGCGCCCCAGGGCGCGCCGGTGCCACCGGGACAGCAGCAGACGCAGTGGACCGCCGCACCCGAGGGGGGCACTTCACAGGCGGCGGAGCATGGCGGGGAGGAAAAAAAGAGCTCCTGATTAAAAGCGGTATAAAAAAGCTAAAGAAAGAGGCATTACGAGGCGGACACCGCTTTGTAATGCCTTTTTACATATTTCAACAACTTCCCGGGTTTTATACCCTTATAAGTTTGAAGAGCTCCTCGAGTACGGAAGCCGCGCCGCCTGGGAGAAAGATGTCGGTGATGTCGTTCGTATATGCGGTAGGCCGTACATTTACTTCTATGATAGTCGCGCCCGAACGTTTGGCGTCCATGGGTATCCCTGAAGCGGGGAAGACCTCCCCCGTTGTTCCGATGACGAGCATGACGTCGGCGGCTGCCGTTTCGGTTAGGGCCCCCTTGGCGGCCTCTTGGGGTATATCCTCGCCGAAGAAGACGAAATCGGGCTTCAGAAGACCGCCGCAGTTGCACCGCATATCGTCGTTTTTCAGGAGAGCGGACGTAACCGTATAACGGGAGCGGCAGCCGAGACAGATGAGCTCGCGGCAGCTCCCATGGTACTCAATCACCTTTCTGCTCCCCGCGCGGCGGTGAAGGTTATCGATGTTCTGGGTTATCACGGCCTTGAGAAGGCCGCAATCCTCGAGCCGGACTAAAACCAGATGCGCGCCGTTCGGGGACGCCTTTTCGAACGTTTCGTAGAAGATTTTCTTCAAAGTCGACCAGGATTCGGACGGATGGGACATGAAATAGGAAAGCTCGAAATGGGCCGGGTCGTAGATATCCCAGAGCCCGCCGGGACCTCTGAAGGGAGGTATCCCGCTTTCGACCGATATGCCCGCACCGGTGAAGGCCACAAGGTGCGATGACTCTTTGATTATCCCGGCCGCGTCCGCGATTTTTTTATCGAATCCGTTCATCATATGTATGATATCACAAAATCATGCTTCAGGACAGGCCGCTGTTGGTTATGTAGATATATTCCTGTAAAAGTATATATGAAAATGGCGCAGCCACGGTTAATATGGGTTTGACGAAAAACTCAAAGATTAACCAGGAGGGCTACGCCATATGAACAAAGTACCACCATCGGAGAAACTGAGCAAGGAGATTGAAAAGGCACTGTCGGGTACCAGCACAGGGCAGGAGGATTTGCTTGAGGTACTGATCGAAAAATCGGTGAGGATGGTGATGCAGAGGATTCTCGAACAGGAGGTTACAGATTATCTGGGGCGGGGATACTTCGAGCGTAAAACTGATAGCCGGCGAGGCCATCGAAACGGCTATGAGGACAAAAGTCTTAAGACGGCGGAGGGGAGGTTGCATCTGGATGTGCCACAGGTGCGGGGATCGGAGGAGACCTACAGGTCGGAGTTTCTAAGAAACCTGGATGGATTGAGTCCGGGGTTACGGCATTTGGCGATTGAGATGTACGCGAGGGGGCTTTCCACGCGAGATATTGAAGAGGCACTTCGGGATAGAGAGACGGGGGAGGCTCTTTTGAGCAAGGACGCGGTGAGTGAACTTACGGAGGAGCTGTGGAAGGAATACGAGAGGTTTGGTGAGAGGGATTTATCGGG
>CAZRHW010000465.1:0-3257 GCA_964599785.1 uncultured Bacteroides sp.
GGTTATTAAAAATGCAAGAGGTTCTGATGGTGCGAGTCCTAATGATGATATTGAGTTAATCAAAATAAACTTCAAAATTATTCAATAAACATATTGTATTAATCCTCAAAATAGTTGTATGAAAAAGAAAAAACTGAATAGCAGACTTTTCAAAAAAAACGCCAACGAAATCGTCAACCAAATAAAAAAGCCCTTACAGATCATTGATCTTTAAGGGCTTGCATTGCAAAACGCGGTAACATTTGGAACTTATTACTTCTTTAGCGAGTATCACATCAGGTTGTATCTCTCCTTTATAATTAAAACATTTTGCTTTACTTTTTTAGAATTAATATTATTTGTTATAACTTTAACTTTGATTTCAAATTTCTCGCAAAGTTTGACAATATTGCATTAGTAACTTCTCATTTTTCATTTTTCCATCTCATCATTTTTTAGTACTAACTATGAAAAATATATGTTTTTTTATTGTCTTGATTGTTCTTATTATGAGCTTGTCATGTAATGAGGATCCTTTCGATGGAGATTCTGGAACCTTTACAGATACTCGTGATAATAAAGATTACAAGTGGATTAGAATCGGAAACCAGATATGGATGGCTGAGAATTTACGTTACATTCCATTTATTTGTCCTCGTGATTCTGATTGTGGTATTTGGGTTAATGGCTATGAAGGCATTACTACTGGCCCAGCTAAAAGTAATGCTGCTTATTTGGCTTATGGAAGTTTGTATGACTGGACAACAGCAATGGAATCATGCCCGGCAGGTTGGGTGTTACCTTCCGATGATGATTGGAAAGAACTTGAACTTTTTCTGGGCATGGATCCTGGCGAGATTGACAATGATCAATGGAGAGGAAAGGATCAGAATATTGATGGAAAATTAAAAGAAACGGGCACTTATCACTGGGATACACCAAATTCAAATGCAACCAATGAATCAGGTTTCACTGCTCTGCCGGGAGGATACCGGACTGCGGAAATATATAATGATTCAATTCAGATTAACGGTTTTTGCATAACTGGTGGAAATGCCAGGTTTTGGACTTCAACTGATTGTACTGACTGTGCCATAATACGAATGATTATTGATCTGCCTTATGGAGTATTGTGGGATTTCAGTTATAAAAATGAAGGTTTATCTGTACGATGTATTAAAATCAAATGACTAAGGTGTAAATTCTGGTGTAATTAAATCGGAAGAGGGTGCACAACTACACCGGAATTTACAATCAATAAAGGTAATGCTATAAAAATTTAGTTAGTGTGAATCCCATCTGCTTATTATACTGTAGTTGGTTTATTTATCTGCATATCTGATATTTATGATTTCATGCTAAGATTAAGAATTTTCCCAAAATTGACGAAGAACCAGTTTACTCCGGACAGAGGTGCTCAATTTCACCGGATTTTCCAGGAATACCATTAATCATATATTTTATTTACCGAATAATTCTTAAAAAATACTATAAAAAAAAATAAAACTATCAAAAACATTAGTTCTATTCTTTATTGCTTGGTGTGTTGTAAATTTATTTCTTCTTATTATGTATGTTAATAAATCTAGTGAATTTAAAATCAATGATTAATTTTATTAAATACTGATTAATAAATTTTTAGACAATTATTCAATTTTGTTACTTAACCATTTTTGATATTTTTCTAAAAGATTATTTTCTTCTTTATTAACTTCATGATTGAGAAATATCCATTTTAATATTTGTTGTTGCCAAGAATCATTATTGTATTAGCCCCCAAATATTTGGACAAAAAAGATAGAGACAGATTAGTAGATCCTTCAAGTAAAAATCGTCAACCCTCGCGTCAACCAAATAAAAAAGCCCTTGCAGATCATTGATCTTTAATGGCTTATCTTTTGATATGAAAGTCTTTTCATAATTACAAAATAGCAGTTCTTTATTAAATTTTGTCAACCCATAATTCCCTTATTGTCTTAACAAGAAATTTGTCTGTCATACCTGTTACCTCAATCTCCTGAATTGTACCACCATACATGACTGCAGATTCAATCAATCTTGTTTTAAGTGATACCCATATAGTACCCCAATATTGTTCTGTCCCTTTTGTTTTAAGGCCAGCCATCGATATTTCAATCTTATTATCAATTGCCCTATACTCAATAACAGCACATAATTCATCATTAATCGCCGAAATACCTGTCCAGCATAATTGAATTTCAGTGTGAGCGTAGGTACCGATATCTGCCATGTTGAATTCCCCCATTATATCAGGAATCCGATAAATCCTGTTTAGTTTTAAAGAGTCGATACAGTCCCAGGCAAATCCTTCTATTGTCATCATATCCCAGATTAAATTTTTAGCAAACACACTCACCGGACTTGCAGGGAAATTTTTAAAAGCCTCAGCATCGAGCATTTTCGGAGAAGGAACATATTTAATATTCTCCATATATTCCTGGTTTGTTCCTGCAGGGAAAGGCTCTGAAAAATTGTTTGAAGTGGAGATATAAATATTGTTCCATTTAACAAATCCATTTTCAAGACCCCTTGTATAGTCGCCGGTAACTTTTGTTTTATCGATAAAAGTTCCGTACAGATCTCTGTTTGTGTAAACAGCTGTCATTCTGTATATTTGAAGCGCGTTGCTAACCGGAACGGCAGGTAATTCCCTTAAATACTTTTTTATAATTTCATTTTCACTCTGACCGTTGGATACGGAAGGTACAATAATCAACAGGCCCATTAGTAATCCCGCTAAACCTGAATTAAATTTCTTTTTCATTGTCTTAAATTTTATGGTTTCACATTAAATTAAGATTAAAGGAAAACCAAGTTGGATTCAATAAAAAATAATAAATGCAGAGTCGTGGAATTATAATGTCGAATAGTAAAATACTTTGATTTAATCGGAATTGTCTTAGACAGATTAATAGATCCTTCAAGGGGAAAAACATCAACGAAATCGTCACCCTATAATATAAAAATCCCGCAGATCATTGATCCTGCCGGATTTACGTTTGTAAGACGTGGTGCCACTCGCACCATCTTATCTTTTATTAAGTTATCAATGAGTCCGGTTAGCAACCCTGCCTACCGGCAGACAGGCGGACTTTTCTTTCTCACCCTTTGTTGTTTATTACTGCCGATTAGCAATCGGCATAACTCCCTTTCGCACCCAAAACCATCACCCACACTCACCGAGAACCGAAAACTGAAAACAGAGATCGAGTAGGAAGTGAGTGATTATTTCACTCACTGTCCTCTCACACCACCGT
>CAZRHW010000466.1:0-3253 GCA_964599785.1 uncultured Bacteroides sp.
CACTTTATCTTTGTATTTTTCATAAATCAGGTCGGGATCGGTCGTATATTCGAGTAATTCATCTTCATCATGTATGGAAGTGGTCATAACAGGATGGCCCAGATTACGAACAAGTTCGAGTGGTATTTTATTATCAGGGATCCTGATGCCTATTGTTTTTTTCCTGCTCTGAAAAATTTTTGGAACATTGGTCCTGGCATGAAGGATAAATGTAAAAGGGCCCGGCAGATGGGATTTCATCAGTTTGAAAATCCTGTTATCAAAAAGACGGGCATAGTCAGAAACCTGGCTGAGACCTGAGAAAATAAAAGAAAAATCTGCTTTTTCCGGCCGTATCCCTTTTAATCTTGCAATGCGCTCTACTGCTTTATGATTAAAAATATCACAGCCAAGCGCATAAACAGAATCTGTTGGGTAAACGATAATTCCTCCTTTCCTGATTACCTCACATGCCTGCAGTATCTGCCGGTGGCTGGGATTCTCAGGATGAATTTTTAATAACATAATCTGTTAATTTTATGAATATAATATTGTACAACCTTTTAATTAACCTAAGTTGCTGGTTATCCGTTATAAGTTATATGTTAATATGTTATAGATCAAAGCATTAATCGAACTTAAATTAATTTATTCCATAATTTATATTTAATGTGTATGATTACAATGCATTGATATTTAATAACTTGCAACCTGCAACTTGCAACTTGCAACTTGAGTTAATTAATAAACAAGTTCTGCAATTATTACAAGAGGCTCTCCTCTTCCTCATCCTCTTCCTCCTCTTCAGCCATTTCTGCCGATGGGGGAGGGCCATAATTTTTATATAAAAACGCAAGACCTGACCCTGTAAGTGCTCCGAACAGGTGTGATTCCCAGGATATTTTATAATCAAAAGGGAACAAACCCCAGACCAGTCCGCCATAAAGAAAAACAACGAGGAGTGAAATGGAAAGTAAATTAATATTTTTCCTGATGATTCCACTAAAAAAAAGGAAGGAGGCGAAACCATAAATAAGTCCGCTTGCACCGATATGATATGCATTTCTTCCTCCAATCCAAACAGCCATCCCGGTGATCAGCCAGGTATAGAGGAATACCTTGAAGGCTACCGGCTTATAAAAATAAAAGATAGCCAGGGTCAGGAAGAACAGTGGCAGGGAATTATCAAAAAGATGTTTATAGTCGGCATGGATCAGGGGTGCTGTCAGGACACCAATCAATCCGGACCATTTCAGGGGGTATATACCGAAGTAGACCAGGTTAATATCCAGGATTCTTTCCGCAATTTTAACCAACCAGATCAGCAACAGGAAAAAAGAGGGAAATATCAGGCTCTGAAAAAATTTTTCTTTTTCATTCATTACAGGATCTGCCGGCCTTAAAGGTGTTAAGTTATCAAAAACCTTGAAACAAGGTAGCCAGTTATCAGTTGTTACCAGATTATGAGGGTCTGAGTGTTCTGACCATGGCTCCGGCCTGCCACATCTCCGAGTTTCTCATTTCTGCAAGTTCTGCTTCCAGGGCTTTCTTATAATCGGTTCTTCCTGTTTTTTCCAGGACAACTTTTGTTTCATCGCCTCTTTTAACCCTTTCATACAGCTCTTTGAAGACGGGAAGAACGGCATCCCGGAATTTTGGTTTCCAATCCAATGCACCACGCTGCGCAGTTGCGCTGCAGTTGGAATACATCCAGTCCATCCCTTTTTCATCAACCAGCCTGATCAGGCTCTGGGTCAGTTCTTCCACCGTCTCATTAAATGCTTCGCTGGGGCTATGGCCATTTTCGCGCAAAACCTGGTATTGTGCTTCCATGATACCTGCGAGTGCACCCATCAGGACTCCGCGTTCACCCGTAAGGTCGCTGTAAACTTCATTTTCAAAAGTGGTTGGGAAAAGATAACCGGAACCTATACCGATTCCAAGTGCCAGCGTTCGTTCTTTTGCTTTGCCAGTATAATCCTGGAAGATGGCGAAACTGGCATTGATTCCTGTCCCTGCAAGGAAATTACGCCTGACGCTTGTCCCTGAGCCCTTTGGGGCTACCAGGATAACATCAATATTTGGCGGGGGGATGACACCCGTTTGTTCTTTATATGTTATTGAAAAACCATGTGAAAAATAAAGTGCATCACCATCATGAAGAGTGGATTTTAATATCGGCCAGACCGCCCGTTGGGCAGCATCCGAAACAAGGTACTGGATAATGGTGGCCTGCCGGGCTGCCTCTTCGATTGGGAAAAGTGATTTGCCGGGTACCCAGCCATCTCGCAAAGCTTTGTCCCAGTCTTCTTTAAATTCCGGAGCCTGTCCTACGATAACATTCATACCGTTATCTTTCAGGTTAAGGGCCTGAGCCGGACCCTGTACGCCATAGCCTATGATGCCAATAACTTCATTCTTCAATACTTCCCGGGCTTTTGACAAAGGGAATTCTTCCCGTGTAACTACGTCTTCTGTTACTTCACCAAATTTCAATTGTACCATAATAGTAATTGATTTGTATTATTATTTTAAAGATTCTGAATATTCCTTATCAAGCATTTTCAGGAATTGTGTAAACATTTCGGTTTTCATTTTCGTGATAGCTATCCTGCCGGAACGGGTAAATTGCAGAACACCAAAATTATCCAGTTTTTCAAATAATTCCTGGGTTTCCTTTTTATGTCCGGTTTTTTCTACTACAGTATAATCCTTAGTAACCTCCAGAATCCGGGCATTGTGGGTTCTTACGATCTGCTCAATTTCATTGCTGGCAGTCAGCGCTTCTGTCGGTACTTTGTAAAGAGCGATCTCCTGGTGGATGATATCACTTGTAATGAGATAGAAAGCTTTAAGCACATCCACAATCTTTTCGATCTGTTTTACAACTTTTTTGATCATATCAAGGGTGGTTCTAACCACAATGGTGAACTTGTAAATTCCCTGTATCGCTGATTCAGAAACAGTCAGGCTGTCAATGTTCAGGTGTCTTCTCGTAAAAATGATTGTGATCCGGTTCAACAATCCAATACTATTTTCAGAGAATGCGGTAATAGTGAATTCTTGTTCCATAGAATTATAAATTAATGTTGTTTGTTTTTAAAATGATAGTTATGGTTCGATAAATTTTCCCACGACTTCTCCACATTGCCGGAATGTGTCCGGTTGACAACCCTGCCTGCCGGCAGGCAGGCGGACTTTTCTGTTCTTCTCCACGTTACCGGAATGTGTCCGGTTGACAACCGGACCTTTCTGTTTTTCTGCACGTTGCCGG
>CAZRHW010000467.1:0-3250 GCA_964599785.1 uncultured Bacteroides sp.
GGCGTGGACCGGGGGATATTAACATAAATCAACTTGCGAAAGATTATTCTAACCTCTTCCATTCATCTACTGAGGAAACTTGACTATTAGCGTCCTTAGGAATATATGTTAAAACCATAGTATCACCCTTAAATTCAACTTTGGCTGAATATGTATTTCCAATACTTGATAATATACTGAAATACTCTGATGATTCTGTGTACACTTCATTTTCAAAAGTGTAGGTACCACCATTGAATCCAGCATACCACAAATCTGATTTGTTTATTGAAGTATCCTGCCAAATTGTCGAAAAATATTTTTCTCCAATAATTTTCATATGATTACCATTAACTGAGGCAGGAGCAATAATAACAGTATCTTGTGTTACAGTCCTACCAGATATCAATTGCCAGGCACCTACAATAGGAGACTTTTTCTCTTGAGTGCAACTTCCAATTAGAAGTACAATAAACAGGCACAAAAAAGTATTGGGTTTCATAATCACAATTTTTTGGGGTTAGTCAATTGCAAGTTACCCCTTACCGTACCGAATGTCAAGTATTTTGTTGATTTTTAACGGCTTAATAGCATCAAAGTATCCCTGGTTCTGCCACTCTTAATAGATGTTCGATTAAAACAGAATGGTTGGGATAGTCCTGGCCAGCAGGATCACCTCAGCGCAAAAACCCCCGGTGCAGACGGTGCTGCATTGCGGAAAACAGGAAACGCTTTAATCAATTGGAATATAAATACTTATTTTGGTTCCAATATTTATGGTGGAATTTATTTCCAGGCTGCCATTAAACTGTTTCACTCTTTCCCGCATACCAATCAAACCCAGAGATTTAGAGGAGTCTATTTTCGCCTGCTTCATACCTGTTCCATCATCAGTAATTTCCAGAAAAATGGAATCTTCTTCCCGGACACATTTTACATATACATTTCTTGCATTTGCATGACGCATAACATTTGTAGTTGCTTCCTGAAGTATGCGATATAATGCAAGATTTTTTTTCTCACTGGAGGATTCAAAATCACCCAGGTTTAAGTGGCATTTAATACCTGACCTATTCTCAAATTCCTGACAGAACCACTCTATGGCAGGAATTAAACCCAGATCATCCAATAAACCCGGGCGCAAATCGGATGAAATTCTTTGAACCGTTTCTATTGTGCCATTCACAATATCAGTCATACTATCTATTTTTTTTATGACTTCCTCTCTGTTTTCATAGTTAGCTTTGGTCCAGCTTAAATGAATTTTTAATACAGATAACAACTGTCCTAATTCGTCATGAATTTCTCTTGATATAGCTTTCCGTTCATTTTCTTTTGCTTCATCCTGGTATATGTATAGCACTTTCAACATTTCATGAGCTTTTGTCAAATCACTTTCCATCTGCTTGCGCTTGGTGATGTCCTGAATTGAACCCTCAATGATTCCGGTATCGGGATATAACCGTGCTGAACTGATGCAATTTACCACCTCGCCTTGTTTGTTCAGTAACTCACACTCTAAATCTGTCACATGACCTTCAGCTTTGAGTTTTTGAACCCCCTTCTCTCGCTCATTCTTATTTGCCCATATGCTCACAGAAGGAGCACCTTCCAGCTCTTCAGAAGTGTAACCAAAAATCTCCAGGTACTTATTATTGAATTCAAGAATCTCAGAACCATCAAGCCGGGTTCTGAACATACCGACCTCGGAATTATTGAAGAGATTGCGGTATTTATCTTCGCTCATCCGAAGTGCCTCATTAGCCCGTTTAATCTTGGTGACGTCTTCATAGGTGCCAAGGATACCTATGATGCTGCCCTCCCTGTCCTTCAGCGGCACTTTATTCGTTCTAGCCCAGGAAAGGGTCCCATCGGCCCGGGTAAAGGGCTCTATGATATCAAATTCCGGAATACCTGATTCCATTACCCTCTTGTCATACTCCCGAAATGAATCCATCTGCTCTTTATCCCATGGAAGATCGTAGTCGCTTTTTCCAATAACCTCCTCGGCAGACTTCATTCCGACTGCATCCAGCCAGGCACGATTGATGCCCAGGTAAAAAAAATTGCGATCCTTCCAAAAAACTCCGGCCGGGATAGTGTCCAGCACAGTCTGCAGCATTTGCCTGGATTCATACAACTCTTTTTCGGCCTTCTTCCGCTCGGTGATATCTCTGGAAATCACAGTCAGTGATTCTATTTCCTTTGTTTGAGCATCTATCATCGGGCTTAATGTTCTCAAAAAGTATCTTCCATCTATTTCACTCTGATACTCATAAACGACTGGCTTTTGTGATGCATGAACAGCCTTGACTCTTTCCATAAACTTTCCTGTTCCCTCATCTGAATGGTAATCCCGGTATTCTTTTGCAACCAACTCCTCTATTGTTAATCCACGTCTTTCCAGGTATTTATGGTTGCCATATAAAAATTTCAAATCATTATCCACGACGTACATGATATCACCAGATGATTCGATATAATTCCTGTATCTCTTTTCACTCTTCTGCAGTAATTCCTCTATCTGGTGTACCTCAAGCTTATGTAAGAGTTTCAAGGCTTCGTTTTCAGAAAGTTGCGAACCTGGTTTTGACAGTCTCTTTTTCACCAGCTCTTCTGCCTTCTGGCGCAGTGGTGAGGTCTCTGTTTTTCTGCTCTGGTCTTTCATGAATGATGCAGATGGATTTTATTTTGCCCTGGGTGGTATCACAATTCAATTTACGCTAAAAATTTCATACTACTGAACCCTTATGTAGCTTAATGAAATTGAACTCAGGATCTCATCTAAACGTTGCAAGGCGGCATATCGGTTTTTCGATCAAATGAAAGTAATCGGCAGTCGTTCTGCAAGGATTATTATATCAGGGACATTCGCATTTGCCAAAAACTCGTTAAAACTTCTGATTGACAATCTGTTATGTGTCCTAGATAAAGTACCCGACCAATGTAAAACTGATCTGGGAGAGTGTTGACTGGATGTATGGTCAGCTGAAGCTGACCTGCAAAACGTCTGAAAATCCCTACTTCCCGGATGAAATACCTGGAGCAAAAGAACAAGTACTTTGCCTATTATGCGCATGCGCAGAAAACCTTGGAACCAGACTATTAAACGCACCAGGAGCCTGTGGTACCTGCTGAACAAACTTAATGAGGAGTTGGATAAGATCGAGGACCAATACCGGATCTGCCTGAAGTTCCCGGAAAAGTATCATAAGAGGAGAAGGGTGATCCGGAAGGTCTTGTCCCAGCAAAAGAAGATCTTTGAAACAGG
>CAZRHW010000468.1:0-3247 GCA_964599785.1 uncultured Bacteroides sp.
GCATATAGACAGCATATCCGGATTTTTAATGCATAACTTTATAAGAGATAAATGATACGCAACTACCTTATATCCTTTCTGCGCTTCCTGAAGAGACATAAAGCCTATTCAGTTAACAACATCTTGGGCCTGTCCATTGGAATGGCAGCTGCCGTTTTAGTTTTTCTGTGGATCCTGGATGAGCTTAGCTTTGACAGCTTCCATGAGAATTATGAAAATATATACCGGATAGTTACCACTATGGACAACCCGAAAGGTGATATTCATATTACAGCAACAGCAGCCCCACTGGCCCCGGCACTGGAAGAATCCTTGCCCGATATCATTGAAACAGCAAGGTTCACTCCGTATTTCTCACAAATGCTTGTAGCGCACGGAAAAAATGAGTTCTATGAAAAGGACATTGCATTTGCGGACAGGGAATTCTTCCGCCTGTTTACACATCCCTTTCTTTATGGTTCGGCCCAAAATCCGTTTCCGGAGATTAATTCCGCTGTAATAACGAGTGAGTGTGCTCAAAAATACTTCGGGAAGGAAAATCCACTTGGGAAAACACTCAAGTTGACGGCGCTCCTGAATGATGAAACCGACATCACCGTTTCCGGTGTAATTGAGAATGTCCCTGCAAACTCCCACCTGCATTTCAGTGTCCTGATCAATTTTGAAATGATCGAGCAATTCGGCTACCAGCTTCATTGGGAGAGCCTTTCACATCACGCTTATGCCCTATTGAGTGAAACCGCAGATCAGGCTGCCCTGAAAACTCAAATCGATACGCTGACTGGTGAGTATTACAATCACGGTACCTATGAATTCCATCTGCAGGCCCTGCCGGATGTACACCTCCGTTCCTCCTTTGATTCGGATGTTTATGGTCATTCCGAACCCACTTACCAGTACATCCGGATTTTTATTCTGATCGCTGTTTTTATCCTGTTGATCTCGGTCATCAATTATATCAACCTGAGCACTGCTCGCTCGACCACACGCGCCCGCGAAGTGAGTATCCGAAAAGTATTTGGAGCAAGCCGAAGGCAATTGATCTTGCAGTATATGGGCGAATCCTTTCTGTTATGCCTGCTGTCTTACTTGATTGCCATGCTGCTGGTGGAGGCGGTCCTGCCATCATTCAATACCTTCACAGGTAAAGAAGTAAGTGTGGACTATTCGAATGCCCGATTCTCCGTCGGAATCATTGCCATCTTCCTGCTTACTGCAATCGGATCCGGATCCTATCCTGCGTTGCTGCTTTCATCCTTTATTCCCGTCAGGACCTTGTCAGGAGAAATAAAAGCCGGACCATTGTCTTTCAGAAGGATCTTGGTGATCCTGCAATTCTCAATCTCCATACTACTGATCATATGTACCGGTGTGGTATATCGTCAACTTGCGTTTATCCAGAATCGCAACCTGGGGATCCAGACAGATCAGACGATCTATCTCCCTATTGTAGGAAGCATGGATGATGAATTGCCCAGATTAAAAGAAGCGTTGAATAAGTATCCGGGGGTCAAGGGTGTAACCAATAGTGAAAGCCTGCCGACATATTCCTTAAGCGGGACCTATGGCTTCTCATGGGAAGGGAAGGAAGCAGAGGACAAATTGTACCTGAATATCAATAAGGTGGACCAAGATTATATCCCCACTCTTGGAATTGAGATCGCAGAAGGACGGAATTTCGATCTGAAACGTCCCTCAGATTCCGTCAATTTCATCCTGAATGAAACGGCCATCCTGAAGATGAACATGGAAGATCCGATTGGAAAAGGATTTACATTCTGGGGAATGCAGGGAGAAATAATCGGGGTCGTTAAAGACTACAATTTTGGTTCACTCCACAAAGAGATCGAACCGATTTTGCTGTACATCACCAATCCGGACTTTGACAAAGCCTACGGGTACATCCTGATAAAACTGGAAGGAAGCAATATCAGTAAAACACTGAATGATATTGAACGCTCCTGGAATGAAGTTTGTCCGGCCATCCCATTCGACTACAATTTCCTGGATGAGGAGTATGCCAAATTATATGTAACGGAAAGCCGGTTGCGTAGTCTCTTTGCCCTATTCGCCGCACTATCCATTTTCCTATCTTGTCTGGGACTATACGGCCTATCCTCGTTTTTGGCAGAGAAAAGAACAAAGGAGATTGGGATAAGAAAAGCCATGGGTGCCTCCTCCGGGCAAATCCTTAGCCTGTTTTCCTGGGATGCTGTGAAATGGGTCTTGTTCTCAAACCTGATCGCCTGGCCCATCGCCTGGCTCTATATGAACAGGTGGATGAAAGATTTTGCGTATCAAGCAGGCGTGAGCGTCTGGATCTTTTTCCTGTCGGCTTTACTGGTACTCCTGATCTCGGTGATCACTCTCAGCTTCCAGGCGCAAAAGGTATCCCGGATAAACCCGGCTGTTACATTGAAATTGGAATCCAGCTAAAGGCTGTTCTCTGACGCGTAGTTTATAGAGGAATCTTTGTTATGCAAAGTTCCCTGCTCCTGCCGGAGGCAACCCTGCAGGTCTGTCAAAAACCATGGCACTAACTTGTTTGGTACTTTTTTACCCTTCTGTTCGTTTTTCCACCTATGGTGTATGGCTCACAAATTGGCATAAAAAAAACGAATCGTTCACATCGGGCTTTAATCGGTCAGCAGTCTGGACAGAACCGCAACCGCTACCCCTTTCCCATCATTTTTTACTATTTTCCTTATCTAACCTCCATGAAAGGTCAAATTGAAGTTTCACCTGACCCATGTTTATTTAAGTCTTTGACTCCTGCTAATCAGGAAATCAAAAGTACAGCTTCAGTCCAAGGCCATGGTCTGCTAATCCTAAATATAGTTTAACCCCATTGTGAAAATAGGAGGTTTGCTGACTTGAATTGTATATTTCCACAGCTTTCAGCGCATTGGTAGTAGCTGCTTTGGATACTGGTATTGCTACAATTAATATACCTGCACCAATACCGGCCAACAGCCAGTTTGGGTCCCCTCCACCTATCGCAGTTCCAATGGGCCAACCGATAAGGAATCCACAGTAAGCAACAATACAGAATGAAAAAGGTAACCTCAAGTCGCTAAGAATAATCAAATTCCAATTGCATTGCAATGATCGACATAGGAATCACTAAAGCCGACCGTAACGCATGTCACGCCCTTTGCAGCAAAGGCAAAGTCCGCACCACGCTACGGCGGCTTACATTAGCAAAATCTATTGTTGAAGGAATATCAGGTTAATTATGTTAAGTTAA
>CAZRHW010000469.1:0-3246 GCA_964599785.1 uncultured Bacteroides sp.
CAGGGATTTGATGAATATTCAAACGATCTGATGAACAGGCTGAATAAAGGTGAACTTACATCGGCTGACAGTATTGTTTTTCCTGAAAATCTTAAGTACCAGACATTGATGACCAGCCGGACAGTCTATGGAGGTGGGGGTATTATGCCCGATTATTTCAGCCCTTACGACACTTCTTATCAAAGCCTCTACTTCAATAAGTTACTGAACCAGGGAATACTCAACTTTTTTGTACTGAACTACGTCGATGATAACCGCAGAAAGCTGCATTCTAATTACCCGGAATTTAATGAATTTAACAACAATTTTATTGTTTCTGATGATTTGATCGACCGGTTAATTACATACGCTGAAGGCGAAGGTTTAGAACTTAATGCTGATGATCTTTCAAAATCAAAAGAACAGATCCGGCTTCTGATAAAGGCATACATGGCTCGTGATTTATGGAATACAAGCGAGTTTTATCAGATTATAAATACAAGGAATAACAGTGTACTGAAAGCAGTTGAAATTCTTCATGACACCGAAAAATATCAGGCTGCATTGCATCAGATGAATTAATCGGGCCGGTGTTACAATAGCTAACCAAATATCCTGATCTTGACCGGTAAATGGCTTGCCGATAATTATATTGAAATCCTGGGGGTTGCCACCAGCCTGGTCTATCTCTTTTTTTCCGTCCGCCAGATTATCTGGCTCTGGCCTTTTGGTATCCTGTCCTCTGCATTGTTCATTTATATTTTTTACAGAACTGGCTTTTATGCTGATATGTCACTTCAGGGGTATTACCTCATGGTGAGTATCTATGGATGGTATTACTGGATTTATGGAGCACGCGACCCCAGTGCGGCGCAACTTCCTGTTACCAGGATCCGGTTCAGACCGGCCGTCATCCTTTTTGGTCTTTTTATGATTCTATGGCTTGGAATCGTTTATATACTTAAAAAATATACTGATTCTAATGTCCCCTGGGGTGATGCCTTTACAACTGCAGGAAGTATTATTGCAACCTGGATGCTGGCCAGAAAAATACTCGAACACTGGTTAATATGGATTATAGTTGATGCAGTGGCAGCTTTGCTTTATTTATATAAAAATATGTATCCTACTGTTTTTTTATATCTTGTATATACAATCATTGCAATTGTTGGTTTTTACCAATGGAAAAAGAAAATAAATCAGACAAAGACAGGATAATAAAAATTGTTATAACCGGACCGGAATCAACAGGAAAAACACTTTTAACTGATTTTCTTGCGGATCATTATCATACAGTCCGGGTGCCTGAATATGCAAGGGAATATATAGGGGGGCTTAACCGTCCCTATCGTTATGAGGATGTGGAACATATTGCTTTGCAGCAGATCGGGCTGGAAAAAATATATATGGAAAAAGCTGCACATATACTCTTTTATGACACCTGGCTTATCATTACTAAAACCTGGTTCCGGGTTGTTTTTGGCAGATATCCGGAATGGCTCGACAACGAAATAAAGGAAGCATCAATTGATCTTTACCTTCATTGTTACTATGATATTCCCTGGGTACCTGATCCCCTGCGTGAAAATCCGGGGAAAATGAGGAAGAAACTATTCAATATTTATCAGGATGAAATAAATAAAACAGATGTGCCTTTCGGGATTATCAGAGGTAAAGGAGCTGATCGTTATCAAAATGCGCTGAAAATCGTCGATCATTTCCTGAAAGAATATTGTTGATAATTCATTGAGATATATGAATATTTTTATTTAATTTAATGTCCTGATTGGATGGATGTAGCGATTTAAATAATCAATGTTTTTAAAACGGTCTAACTACCTAATTTTTTGATAAGTAATATTTTTTTATATATTTGCTGAGCTAAAATCGGAATTTTCAGTTTATTTTAGCAAAAAAAAAGAGTCCTGCAAATGAGCTTCGATGTTCAAGAGTATTATGCTAAACTTGATGGTGGTGATGTAATACTGGCTTATAAAGGAAGTATTACAACTGATTTGATTAATAATGTTTTGGAAGAGGTTGAAGCAAAACTGGAAGGTGTTGACGAGGATGCCAAAATACGAAAGAAAATTTACAATGTGCTCGTTGAAGCTTTGCAAAACCTCTATCACCATGTCGAAGAACTTCCTGAGGAACTGAAGAGCAAGGATAACTTTGAATCCAAGTTTGGAATTTTAGTGGTGGCCAAAGTTGCAGATACATATAAAATCTCAACAGGGAACTTCATCACATCTGAGAAAATTAAATTTCTTAAGGATAAAATTGATAAGATCAATTCCTTATCAAAAGATGAACTAAAAGATATGTACAAGTTTATTCTGAATCATCAGAAATTATCAGCCAAAGGTGGAGGCGGTCTGGGATTGGTTGATATTGCAAGGAAAACGGGAAATAAACTTGAATATACTTTTCAGCATTATGCTGACGATTACTATTTCTTTAATCTGGATGTATTTATTACATGAGTTAAATATTTTAATCTAATTTGGAGTTAAGTATGGAACCAATTTCAATTGAAGGAACACCAAAAACCCCTACAGTTAAGTTTGATGCCAGTAACGGGATCATTGAGATCAAAGGAAGATCAATTCCTGAAAACTCAATTGAATTCTACAAGCCTTTGGTTGATTGGCTTGAAGAATATGCAAAAGGACCATTGGAAAAGACAACTGTTAATGTTCAACTTGAATACTTCAATACCAGTTCTTCCAAGTGTATTCTTGATGTATTTAAGAAACTGGAAGCCATTCATAAGGCTAAACACGAGGTTGTTATAAACTGGTATTACGAAGAAGATGATGAAGATATGCTGGAAGCGGGTGAAGATTATGAATCGATAATCCGTGTTCCATTTAAAATGATCGAAATAGTTGAATAACAACTGTTTTCTTTATTTTCCATAAACGGTTATCCCAGATTATACACATAGCAAAAGAGCTGCGTTTATGCAGCTCTTTGTATTTCATGCTCTAATTTTACTCACCTGAACCAAACCTTAATTTATCACTTAACTGTTCGAAGAAGTCAAGCAGTTTCTTTAGCAGCCTGAAGTATAAAACCAGGTATAAGACGATTGTCATAAACCATATGACACAGATATTTACAGCAAATGAGTCAAAATATCTTCCAAACACCTGCTTTCGGGGAGCATAAAAATGAGCTTTGATGAACCCGTTTGGAGGATCCATATATATCGGATTGATTTTCTGGAATATGGGGCAGCCTGAAAAAGCGGAGGAGTCCATT
>CAZRHW010000470.1:0-3243 GCA_964599785.1 uncultured Bacteroides sp.
AAACAAAAATTACTTGAAAAGATTGAACAGCAAAGACCAAGGACGCAAAAACTCTTCAAAGAATATGGTAACACGGTTGTGGATAAAGTTACGGTTAGCCAGATCCTTGGTGGTATGCGGGGCATAAAATGCCTGGTGACAGATATTTCTTATCTTGATCCAAACGAAGGGATACGTTACCGGGGATACACATTACCTGAGATCTTTGAAAAATTACCCAAACCTGCCGGAGTCGAAATGCCATATGTTGAAGGTCTTTTATACCTTTTGTTCACCGGGGATATTCCTACCGAAGCGGAGGTAAAAGATCTTATTGATGATCTCGCAGGAAGACGGATGTTGCCAAAATATGTTTACGATATTATCGATTCAATCCCCGATTGTCATCCAATGACTATCTTTTCTGCAGCAATTCTGGCTTTGAGCAAAGAATCGATTTTCAACCAGGATTATAATCGCGGTGTTTCTAAAATGGAATACTGGGATTCCACGTATGAAGATGCACTCAATCTTCTTGCCAAATTGCCGGAGATCGGTGCATATATTTATACCAAATTATACCGGGGCGGTAAAAGAAATAAACCCGATGATAAATTAGACTTTGGAGGAGATTTTGCCAATATGATAGGTATTGATAAGCCCTATGATGATGTTTCCAGGATGTATTTTATTTTACATGCCGATCATGAGAGTGGTAATGTAAGTGCACATACGGGCCATCTTGTGGCCAGTTCCCTCTCGGATATTTACCTGGCCATTTCAGCCATGCTGAATGGACTGGCCGGTCCCCTCCACGGACTGGCGAACCAGGAAGTTCTGAGATGGATACAGGATCTACGCGATAAAATGGAAGGAAAGATCCCATCCGAGGAGGAGATGAAACAATTTGTATGGGATACATTAAATGCAGGGCAGGTTATTCCCGGGTTTGGCCATGCAGTTCTCAGAAAGACCGATCCAAGATATATGATGCAAAGACAGTTCGCGCTCAAACATATGAAAGACTATGAACTGTTTCAATATGTCGATATGCTCTTTAACATTGTACCACCTATCCTGACGGAACAGGGGAAGGCAAAAAATCCATGGCCCAATGTTGATGCACATTCCGGTGTCATTCAATGGTATTATGGAGTAACGGAATATGATTTTTACACTGTTTTATTCGGTATGGGAAGGGCAATCGGGGTTTGTGCCAATATTATCTGGGACCGTGCCCTGCTTTATCCAATTGAAAGGCCAAAATCCCTTACAACCCCGATGATCGAGGAACTGGCTAAACAGGCGGCAGGCTAAGGGGCTGTTTAAAAAGCAAAAAATATTTCTCGCTGATTTTCGCAGATCTTTGCGCAGATTTTCGCAGAATGCTGATTTACAGTTTATTATTTCTGCGTAAATCAGCGGTTAAATCTGCGTTAATCTGCGAGAAATGAAATTAAAGGACTTTTTAAACACCCCCGACAGCCTGCCTGCCGAAACGGCAGTACAGGCAGGGAGGGGAGAGTCAAAAATTATATTTTTCAATGAATATCTCACCAATGATCTATATCATCGCCGATTTATTGTGAATAGGGCAATAAGTATTAATTTAGACTGCCTTTATGATACGCAGTCTATATATATACCTGTTACTATCGGGCCTGACTTATGTTTCAAGCCTTATGGACTTGTCAGCTCAACAAGATCGTATTGGCAATCAGCTATTTACGGCCCTTGACGGATTAAGCCAATCGCACATTACAGTTGTTTACCAGGATCGGATTGGATTTCTGTGGATCGGTACAAGGGATGGATTGAATAAATATGATGGATACAATTTTTACACTTATCGTAACCAGCCTTTCAATAAAAATTCGATCAGCAATAACTATATCAGATCCATAGCAGAAGATTCCAGGGGTAACATATGGATCGGATCGAACAGCGGGTTGAATATGCTTGATCGTAAAACAGGGGCTTTTAAAGTATTTCTTCCTTTGAATCCTGATAGTTCCCTGGTTGGTGATCCGGTCGTTTTTAGTGTATATATAGATAAAGAGGATAAGGTTTGGTTTAAAACAAATGATTGCCTTGAAGTGATGGACATTGATTCCGGAACCATCAAAGTCTATAATCATTTTTATGACCGGTTCGGACAGGTACCGGTCGATCAGATATATAACATCTGTGAAGACAGGAACGGGCGGATCTGGATAAGCACCAAAGACGGATTACAGATGTTTAACCGCCAGACAGAAGAGATCAGGCGGTATACCCGTAACTTCCCGGCACAGAAAAACACCGGCAGCGAAACAATCAATACAGTATATGAGGATAGCCGGGGAAATCTATGGATTGGAACAGAAGAAGGTCTTTTTTTATTTGATCATTCTAAGAAATCTTTTGAAAAGATCCCGGTAAAAGGCAATACCGACATACAGCACAGAAGGATCATTGCCATATCTGAGGATGCTGATGGTATGCTATGGATCGGTACAGATATGGGATTCTTTCAAATGTCGGCAGAAAGGAACATCGTGGGCAGCTTTTCCGGTGTTGAGGTTAGAAATGAAGTACATCAGATATCAGCGGTCTATTCAATCAGGGAAGACCGAACCGAGATAATATGGTTGGGAACTTTTGAAGGACTTGTTAAAATTGACAGGAAAAGGAAAAAGTTTACCATACTTGATAATTCTGATGATGGCGTACCCGGCATGACCAGCAATATCATTTCTGCGATTTATAAAGATGATCAACACCACCTGTGGGTTGGCACTTGGGGTTCCGGCCTTAATGTGATTGACCTTACCGATAACAGTGTAACAATATATTCAGAAGATCAGAAAAACCGGAACCAAAAGATCAGCAATGATTATATTCATTCCATATACTGTGATAGTAAGAAAAGAATCTGGATAGGAACATCCGATGGAGTGAACTGCTTCGATGAGGTCAGTGGCAGATTCCGGCGGTTATGTGAGAATAATCCGAATATATCCTGTAATATTTTCAACAATAATTCAGTCAATGATATTCTGGAGGATCGTTCCGGTAATATCTGGTTTGCCACCGGGAATGGGGTGCATAAATATATTGAGAATCATAACGAGATCAGGAGTTATTATATGATCTTCAGTGGTGAGGTAACATTTGATCTGAAACTTGTTTATTGCCTTCTTGAAGATCAGGATGGAATGATCTGGATCGGGACTGAAAACGGGTTGATACGATATAATCCCGATGAAGATATATTTAATATTT
>CAZRHW010000471.1:0-3233 GCA_964599785.1 uncultured Bacteroides sp.
CTGATCTGCAGCAAATATGTTTGCGGGTGTTTATTATAAAGTTTGATACAGAGGGCAAGTATGAAAGCCGGTGAGGCAGTATGCATGGTAAATTCTGACCTTCCTTCGGAGGGTTCAACAACGGAGAAATGGATATCATCAATATCCTCTGTTGATGCATCAACGAATATAACGACATCTTTTTCAGCGATGCCGGCAGTATCCTCTATGTTGAGCTGATAATTGCTTTCAAGAACAACATTGCGAATATCATTCTCAGCGATCCATTTTCCAAGCTCTTCGACAAAGTGGTTTCCCAGGCCATCGTCCTGCCTGCCGGGATTACCGTATGCGTAGATCAATATTTGTTCAGGATCCGGCAATCCTTATTTCCTTCTTTGATGAAGCAGATTATTCCCGGAGTCGTAAAGGGATATCTCAAGTGGCATTTGTCCGAAAGCATGTGTGGCACAACTCAGGCAGGGATCATATGCGCGAATACCTACTTCAACAGCATTCAGCATAGATTCGGTTATCTCTTTCTTCCTGGTAAGGTAATTCCTGGCGATGAAGTTGACTGCTTCATTCATCGGCTGGTTGTTGTTGGTTGTTGAGACGATCAGGTTAGCCATGATGACCTGGTCTTTGCCATTAATTTCATAATGGTGAAAAAGGGTGCCCCGTGGGGCTTCGATCACGGCAATTCCCTCGCTCTGTTTATTTCCTTTTACCACGAGCTCGCCTTCAATAATATCCGGATCATTGAGTAGTTCTTTCATCATTTCGGCTGCGTGTAATATTTCTATCAGGCGGGCCCAGTGCATATGCATCGACATACAGTTTGGTTTTCCTTTGGTATAGGATTTATATTCCTCAAATTCTTTTTGTGCAAGCGGGGTCGGAATAAATTCTGCTGTATTCAGACGGGCCAGGGGGCCTACAGTATACCAGCCTTTTTGCTTACCATATGCCTTAAGGTAAGGGAACTTCATATAGCTCCATGTCCTGACTTCCTCGTCGATATAACTCAGATAATCCTGATAATCAACATCATTCAGGATCTTTTTGCCATCCGGATCAACAGCCCTGAGTACACCGTGGTAAAGATCCATTGCGCCGTCTTTTCTAACCAGGCTTAGATGATTAGAGGGAAAAACAGAGAAATTGTCAATGAAATCTTTGTTTTTTTTATGATAATCTTTAAAGAAATTTACTGCTGACTGAGACCATTGGATCATTTTATCAGCATTCAATGGGTCCGGACCATGGAGGAGCCGGTCTCTTTCTTCAATTGTCATGTGCTTATTAATACCGCCTGGAATAGCGCCTGTACCATGGATCTTTTTCCCGGCAGTTGCGGCAATAATCTCCTGTCCGAATTTTCTCATCATGATACCCTGGATGGCAAGTTCCTTGTTTTTCATGGCAATACCGATAATGTTTCTGATAGCAGGATCACCATCGATTCCAAATACTATGTCGGGGGAAGCCAGGTGGAAAAAGTGCAATGAATGAGACTGGAAGATCTGGCCGTAATGCATGAGCCTTCTCATTTTTTCGGCTGTAGGGGTCAGGCCATCACCTGTACCTGCACCTACAATCACATCAAGTGCCTTAGCGGCGGCAAGGTGATGGGATACCGGGCAGATACCGCACAGACGCTGAACGATCACCGGCATTTCCCAATATGGCCTTCCCTGTACGAATCGTTCAAATCCTCTGAATTCAACAATGTGCAACCGGCTTTGATAGACGTCTCCGTTATCGTCAAGATGAATCGTTACTTTTCCATGTCCTTCAACTCTTGTAACCGGTTCAATGGTTATTTTATGTCCCATGGTTATTTATATTTTCAAATATGTTTTGCAATTGACTTATAAAAGATAATTAGGTTAAATAATTTTATAGTGATTCTTAATAAAGTTTTTTAAGGCTTCTCGCAGATGTGCGCAGATTGTTTCGCAAATTTTCGCAGAGTGCTTTTTCCCAGCTTATTGTTTCTGCGCTAATCAGCGTTAGAATCAGCGTTAATCTGCGAGAAATAAAAATTAATAATCTTTTTAAATATCTTGGTAAATTCCCAATCATTAATCAAATTTTATAACCTCATAAGGAAGATTTATTTCACTTCCCTTAATCAGTGCAACCAGTGTTTCCCATATCAGGTCTGCCCTTGGAGGACAACCCGGAAGAAAATAATCAATTTTTACAACTTCATGGCAGGGGTAGACATTATCCAGCATCATCGGGAGTTCATCATCATTGGGGATAATATGATCTGTATTGGCTGTCACAGAGGGTCCTGTCAGATAAGCTTCCCTGAGGCATTCCCGGATCGGGATGCCATTTCTGAGAGCCGGAAGCCCTCCCATAATCGCACATTCACCTACTGAGATAAGTATCTTACAATGTTTACGGAATTCTTTTAAAACATGTACATTTTCACTGTTGGCACATCCTCCTTCAATCAGCCCGATATCACATTGTTTGGTGAAAGTTTTAATATCGTCAATGGGTGACTTGTTAAACTCAACCATTTCGATCAGATCCAGTATTTTTTCATCTATATCAAGAAATGACATATGACAGCCGAAGCATCCGGCCAATGATGTTGTTGCAACCACCGGTTTGTTCATGATAATAAGTAAGTTTATTAATTAAACTATGTTTTTTTTTCTTTTTCAATATCACTTCCGATAGGAACCTTATCATATTTACGCTGGCCAATTGGAGTAACAAATCCAACTTCCTTTACAATGATAGATCCCACCGGACAAATATCCATTGCTTCCCTGGCTTTTTCAGGTGTTAAATCCACAGCCAGGGCAGGATCAACGACAACTTCTGATTTATTGCTTCTGTATTTGTAGGCAAATATGCTTTTCCCCTCTTCATTTTTAATACCTCTTATGCAGCGTTTGCAAAGTATACACCTGTTCTGGTCTTTGAGGATCTTCGGATGGGAAGCGTCCACTTCCTTTATTGGGAAACCAAAAGGGTAACGGGGGACCATCATCCGGAACCGGTAGGCAAGGGCCTGTAATTCACAATTACCACTTTTTTCGCAACCCGGACAGAAATGATTTCCGGAAACAAATAATAGTTCAACAATAGATTTCCTTGCATCATTTAATTCTTCCGAATCATTCTCTATCTTCATCCCGTCCTGGACAGGCGAAGTGCAGGCAGTCATTAGTTTGCCATCGACTTTTATGGTGCAAATCCTGCAGGAACCTTTTGGTTTGAGTCCGGGG
>CAZRHW010000472.1:0-3231 GCA_964599785.1 uncultured Bacteroides sp.
CGGGGAAGGCCACGAACATGTAATTGATGATCTCCTGTGCCTGGATGCTCTCTTCTGTCCCGGGGTGCCGGGCGATCAGGGAGTCGAGTTCCACCTTCATCTCCTCCTTTCCCTTGAGGGCTCCGACCGACAATGCCTTGATATATTTGAACTTGGGCACCAGCGGATCGTCCGGATTCTGCACGATGGCACTGTCGGCCCCGGCAATCACCCCTGCATAGTCGTGCTGCCCGTATTTTTCAAAGATCCCCTCGTAAAGGCGGACCACCTTCATCTCCTCTTCTTCCAGCTCCCTGATATAGTTCGGGTTGTTCAGAAGTTTCGAGTAGTGGGAGTCGGGATATCGGGCCAGAAGCCTCTCCTTGTAGGTGTTGGCCCGGGCTGGATTCTGGACCGAGTTGTAGAGTTCATGCAGGTAATACATGACCTGTGGTGTGTATTTCCCCTCCGGGTACCTGTTCAGCAACTCCTCAAATGCTTCAATGGCCTCATTATAATCCAGCAGCTTCTCCTTATAGATCACTCCCATGTTGAAAAGGGCATCCTCCAGCCGGAGGTGAGACTGTTCCATGGCCGAATCGGAAAGGGGGATATTGACCAGGTAGAACTCCCTCGATTTATTGTCAAAAATGGGGGTGGCTTTCCCCCCGTTGATGCTGTCCCCTTCAATTCCTGCCCCGTTCCCCGTGGATGAGAGGGACTGCTTGTTCTTCCTGCGCCAGTTGTCCTCCAGCTTCCTGTCCCCGAATTTCATCCTGAATTCGGGCTGTCCGAAACTTTTGGCATTCAGGTTATAGAAATACCATGCCCCCCCTTGCTGTCCCGTTGTTCCCCCCGCCTGGTTGTTGTTGAACATCATGGACTGGTTAAAGGCCATGTCCTGCATGGCCTGCTGCTCTGCAAGCCTGGCTTCTTCCTCTTTGGCACGCACCTGTTCGATGATCCCGTCAATGATGGCAAACCGCTCCGCCTCGGACAGCCCGGCAAGCACCTGAACACTGTCCTCCAGCTGAAAGCTGTTGATGTTAACCACCAGATTGCCCAGGCTTGCGGAGAGGGTGGCCAGACCGGTGTATCCCGGGAAATCCTTATTCAGGAAGGAGACCGCAGAGTCATAATAGGCAGCCGACAGGATATAATCGGGCTCCTCATAGTAGATCCTGGCCAGGGTTAGGGATGAATAGCCTTTCTGGTACTGGTTCTTGAGGCTTGAGGCAACCGAAAGCTGGTAATATTCGATGGCCTGTTCCTTGTCTCCCTCCTCAAAAGCGATATTCCCAAGAGCAAAATAGATCTGATCCTTATACTCCTTGTTCTTGCTGTCGCGGAGCATCTTGTTCAGCAGTTTTTTCAGCTCCTCGCTGCCGGCACTTCCCGTTTCAAACACCTCTGCCATGCTTACCCTGGCGTTGAATGCCATCTCATAGGGTGGATTGTACCGTGTCACCCTTCTGTATTTCTCCAGGGCAAGGTCATTATCCCCCGATTTTTCGTAAAGCTGGGCCAGGATATAGCTGTACCTGATCTTCTGATCCTTGGATAACCCTTTCATGGCCAGTGCATTTTCCAGGTGCTCCGCTGCCCTGGCATAGGATGACTGCTTGATATGGAACTGTGACCAGGTTGACTGGTAGGCTTCCATATAGGCTTCGGGGAATTCGCTGATACCTGAACCGGCCATGAGGATCCGTTCCGCTTCCCTCATCTCACCGACCATGATGTAGGCCCGGGCCAGCCAGGTCATGGCCAGGTAACGGATCTCATCTGCCGGAAAGGTTACCATCACATGCTTGAAGGTTTCAATGGCCATGAAGAACTCCCCCTGGTACATATATGCCTTGCCCATCAGCATGTAGCAGTCGTCCACCCATTTGTTGTATTCGTTCCTTTCATAAAAAGCCAGGTCCTTGGCAGACTGGTCCCCTGTTTTCACCTTTGGCTTGGCTGTAATGGAATGGAAAGTGATGACCTTGGTGGCTTTGTCAATGGCCCTTTTCATATCTGCGTTGACCGCGGAATGGACCGACTCCTCTTCGTAAAGAAATACCGGGAGAATACCGGTATAGTCCATTTTTACGGAAGTCTGCGCCTTTTCAAGGCCCCGCTTGTAGCTCTCCTTCCCGTTGAAATAGATGTTGTAATGCGACGTCAGGTTATGGTAATTCCTGCTCAGGGAGGTGTTCTTCTCCACGCTGCAGGAGCGCAGGCCCAGGATAACAAGTAAAACAGGCCCGTAAAACAGGATCCCCCTGTATGGCAAAAAGGTCCGGTTCAACCTCGAGATCTTCAAAAAAGGATACAATTATCTAATAAGAGTGCTTTGGCGCATTCAAATAATTAACTGCTTTTAAGATGACTTATTTTACAGAGCCGGTAAAAACTCAGGGAAAGTTAATATCCACTACCTGCCTGATCTCGGGAACTTCTTTCCGCACCGTCATCTCCACTCCGGCCTTCAGTGTCTGCATACTGTAAGGGCACCCATGGCATGCACCTTTCATCTCCACCCTGAGCACCATATCATCGGTGATGTCCACCACAGAAATGTCCCCTCCGTCGGCCAGCAGGTATGGCCTGATCTTTTCGAGGGCTTTTTCTACACGCTCTTTTATCTCTTCCATATTCACCATATTAACTGATCTGTTCTACCTGGTTGTAATTTCCACCTTCCTGGTGGGTTGCAGTTCGGTGTTCCGGACATCCACAGCCTTGCACACCGACGCTGCCAGGTCGTGGAAAGCTTTTCCGCTCATTGTACCGGGGAAGAGTGCCACCGGTTCCCCCTTATCGCCGGACTCCCTGATTCCCTGTACGAGGGGCACCTCGCCCAGCAAGGGAATGCCTGATTTTTCAGCCAGTTTCCTGCAACCCTCCTGACCGAAAATATAGTACCTGTTGTCAGGCAGCTCTTCCGGGGTGAACCATGACATGTTTTCGATGATCCCCAGCACAGGTACATTGATCTTCTCCCCGGCAAACATATTGATGGCCTTGACCACATCGGCCAGTGCCACCTCCTGGGGAGTGCTCACGATGACCACACCGGTCACGGGTACTTCCTGGACCATGGTCAGGTGGACATCCCCTGTCCCGGGCGGCAGGTCGACCAGCAGGTAATCAAGGGAGCCCCAGTCCCCCTGGAAGATCAGCTGTTTCAGGGCACTGGTAGCCATGGGCCCGCGCCACACTACCGCGTCTTCGGGCCGTACAAAGAATCCCAGTGACAGTAGT
>CAZRHW010000473.1:0-1383 GCA_964599785.1 uncultured Bacteroides sp.
TTGAAAACCTGCTGTATATCATCAATATGGGACCGGGTGTCGGACTGACGAGAGCTTTTACTGCTGTCCCGGCACACGCATTATTCGGGATTATGATGGGATATCACTTCGGCCTTGCAAAGTTTTATCCTGATCAGAGAAAAAGGCAAATCTTCCTGGCACTTTTCAGGCCAATCTTACTGCACGGGATATATGACTTTATCCTGATGTCACAAACAGATTATCTTCTGTTCCTTTTTATTCCTTATATTGTTTTCCTATGGCTTTTTGGTTTCAGAAAGATGAAGGATCTGTCAGACAGGTCGGTATATAGGTGGTTAAGTATGAAAAAATAAACAGTCAGAGTATGACTTCAAGTCATGCCCTGACTGTTCAAAATTAATATCTCGGATCTTCCTTCACCGGCAGTTTGGCCATTTTCTCAACCGTGAGGCTGGGAAAACCCATTTCTTCATCGATCTTCCCAAGTATAAGGTACACACCATATCCCCTGAAAGGATAGTCTTTCAGCGAACGCGGAAAATGAACCGTATCGAAAAATTCCCCTTTTGCATCGAGAAAAGCCCCGAAATGCATCCATTCCCTCTTCACGGTCTTCACATTTTTTATCGTGACCAGGTTCCCGACCATCCTCACTTTTTTCCCCTTATTTTTCAGCATATCTTCTGCCATGATCTCACCCCTGAAAGGGGTTTTAAGCAAATCGAAGGCAGACATACTCACCGGAAATCCGAGAAGTTCAATCTCATCGTATGCATCTTCAAGATTGCTCTGTTCCAGCCTGGGAAGCCGGAATTTTTTTTCATGCTGCTGAAACAACCTATTCCCTCGAAGCGGAGTGGTGTTTTGCCCGAGCAGCATATGAGCTTCCCACAGCAGGATCTTTTTTGTTTTTCCCGTGAACCTGAAAGCATCAATACGGATAAGGATAATAAGCTGCTCCAAACCGATATGGACACGCCTGGCAAAATTCTCAAGACTTTTATATTCTCCGTTCTGTTGGCGTTCCCTGATAATTCCATGGACAACAGTTGTTTCGAGGTTAGCAATATGTACAAAACCAAGAAAGATATCCTTTCCATATATACATGTTTTGTAATTGCTCCTGTTGATACAGGGCAGATGGATGTCTGCTCCGCAACGCCTGGCTTCATTCACATATACCCAGGTACGGTAAAATCCACCGAAATTATTGATCACGGCCACCATAAATTCCCGGGGGAAATGAGCTTTCAGGTAGAGGCTCTGATAGCTTTCGACAGCATAAGAAGCTGAATGAGCTTTAGAGAAAGAGTAGCCTGAAAAAGATTCTATCTGGCGCCATACCTCTTTTGCTATTTCATCGGGATATCCTTTTGCCCGGCAGTTCTCTATATATCTCCC
>CAZRHW010000473.1:1483-3228 GCA_964599785.1 uncultured Bacteroides sp.
TTTTCCACCTGGTGCACATCGATCTTTGTACCCTTATTTTTATAAATAATATCGACACATTCCTTAATATGCCCTATTCCGCGCTGGCTCAGTATATCGAGTTTTTCAAACCCGATCTCCTCTGCCACATACATATCCCATTGTGTTGTCTGCATACCTTTCGGGGGCATATCCAAAGCTGTGTACCATGTGATCGGGTTCTCGGATATCAGCACTCCGCCGGCATGGATACTTCGCTGGTTAGGAAAATCCATGATTTTCTGACCGATATGCAGGATCTGTTTCGTGATGTGATCTTTGTTCAGCATATCATGGGGATATTGTACCAGCTGGTCGATCTCCTGTTTGGGCAGGCCGTATACCTTGCCCAGTTCACGGACAATCGAACGGTCCCTGAAAGTTGAGATGGTCCCCAGCAGTGCCGTATAACGCTCACTGTAGCGTTTGAAAATATAATCCAGTACTTCATCGCGCTCTTTCCAGGAATAATCTATATCAAAGTCAGGCGGGCTGGTACGCCTGGGATTGATAAAACGTTCAAAATACAGGTCCAGCTCGATAGGGTCTACATCCGTGATCCTGAGACAATAGGCAACAACAGAATTAGCTCCGCTGCCTCTGCCTACATGGTAAAAACCCCTCGACATCGAATAGCGGATAATATCCCATGTGATAAGGAAATAAGATGAGAATCCAAGGTTGTCGATGATCTCAAGCTCATGCCGGACCCGCTTCATCGCTTCCTGATCGTTTTTTCCATAACGGTAAACCATTCCGTCATATGCCAGCTTTTCCAGCAAAAGCCTGTCGTCATACCTGCTGCCGGTAAAGGTCTGCCTGTTCTTTATTGTTACGAAATCAAATTCAATCTGGCAGTCATCAATCACTCTTTCTGTGTTCCGGATGATTTCAGGGTACTGTTCGAAGGGTAGAAGTAACTGTTCCGGGGGCTGCATGATCTCATTTTCATCTGCCAGGTGTGCCGGTGATAACTGGCTGAGCAGGATGTTGTTGTCGATAGCCCTCAGGTGCCGGTGTATTTCATAATCCTCACGGCTTTCAAAACTCACGGGTTGCCAAACCAGCAGTTTCGATTGCCTGTGCCGGAATTCAGACGAGATCAGTTTTCCGGTTTCCCTGGGACGGATACCAACAAATTCATTATCAAGTAGCTGGGATGGCTTTTTACTTCCGAACGGATAAACGATATATGCGTTGTCGAAAAGAGGTGGGGCAGGAGGAGGGGGTTTCTTGCTTTTATTGACAACAGTAAGAAAGTCGTTCATTTCAAGAAAACCCTGATTGTTCCTTGCCAGTGCCGTGTACATACAGGTGTTTTCATTCCTGAAATCAATGCCGGCCACAGGTTTTATACCTTTCTCTCTGCAGGACTTAACAAAGTCCATGATACCCATCGTATTGTTGATGTCTGTCAGCGCAATTGCTGAAACGCCATGCTTTGCTGCTTCATCAACAACTCTTTCAACCGGCATGGTGCCGTAGCGTAAACTATAGTATGAGTGAGTATTAAGATACACGTTTTCTTTCTTTGCTTTCCGCCTGAAGCGGATCGCTACTTCAATTGTGCTTCAATTGTTCTTTGCTCGCTGCGCTCGCGTTATTCAGTTGTTAATTCAATTGTCATTCAATGGATAATTCAGTTGTTCTTCAAACAACGAAATACATCTTTAGGATCAAGGTCATCCCGAAGAGCGAAGCGATTTCGGGATCTTCTTTGATTATTC
>CAZRHW010000474.1:0-3217 GCA_964599785.1 uncultured Bacteroides sp.
GGTGTGCCCCTTACCCTGATCGGTGAATCTGTCTTCTCCAGGACACTCAGTGCACAGAAGGACGAAAGGGTGAAAGCTTCAAAGGTCCTGACAGGTCCGGCTGCTAAATTCAAGGGTGACAAAAAAGCCTTTGTAGATGATCTCCGCAAGGCGTTATTTGCATCCAAGATAGTATCCTATGCACAGGGGTATGTCCTGATGAGGGCTGCAGCAAAAGAATTCGGCTGGAATCTGAATTACGGAGGGATTGCACTGATGTGGAGAGGCGGATGTATCATCCGCTCTGTATTCCTGGGAAATATTAAGGAAGCATTTGATAAAAATCCGGATCTTGACAATCTTTTACTCGATCCGTTCTTCAAAGGGAAAATCGATGATTCACAGGATAGCTGGAGAAGAGTTACGGCTGCTGCCATTCAATATGGCATCCCGGTACCTGCCATGACATCGGCCTTATGTTATTATGACGGATTCCGGTCGGAAAGACTTCCTGCAAACCTGTTACAGGCACAACGCGATTATTTCGGCGCCCATACCTATGAAAGGATTGACAAACCACGGGGAGAGTTCTTCCACACAAACTGGACCGGCAGGGGAGGAGAAACCGCATCATCCACCTATACCGTATGAACTTTGATTGGATGTTAATATTTTATCATTTTCGCATTCTTGCACCCTGTAATGAATTTGGTTAATTTTATACCCTATACTCAATTAAACGCTTTTATTATGAAAAAAATAATTATTTGCCTTTTGATTTTTGTTCTGGTTTTATCATGTACACAACCTGAAAACCACGGAAAATTTCAGGTTGCAGATGACGAATTCTATTCATGCGTTCCTGGAAATGCAGTAGTAGAAAAAGTTGGTACTGAGTATCAATTTACAGAAGGACCTGTCTGGGCAGGTGATGGATTCCTGTTGTTCAGTGATATCCCTGCAAACATAATTTTTAAATGGATACCTGGCGGAGATGTTACAAAATTTATTGAACCATCCAATAATTCTAATGGACTAACTTTCGACAGGGAAGGCCTGCTGGTTGCATGTGAGCATGGAGGACGTGCTATTGTCAGATATGAAGCTGATGGTATGAGATCTGTTATTGCTGATCATTACCTGGGGAAAAAGCTTAGCAGTCCGAATGACCTTGTTATCCATTCATCCGGTGCCATCTTTTTTACCGATCCCCCCTGGGGTCTTCCTGGTCTCGATGATGATCCGGCAAAGGAAATTCCATTTAATGGTGTGTTCGTTATTATAAATGGAGAAGTAAGGTTGATTGATTCAACACTTTACAGGCCAAATGGTATTGCTCTGTCACCGGATGAGAAATATCTGTATGTTGGGAATAATCAATATTCAGAGGGAGCGGATGAAAATGATACAGGTATTAATTCATGGTTCAGGTACACATTAAATGAAGATCTTAATGTAAAGGAAAAGAACGAATTTTACCGTGCCCCTGACAGTAGTGTTGAGGGTAACCCTGATGGTATGAAGGTGGATGTGGAAGGAAATCTTTATTGTACCGGTCCGGGTGGCCTGTTAATATTCAATCCGGAAGGAAAATATCTGGGTACTATCGTATTACCTGAATTGCCTACGAATTGTGCATTCGGGGGAAAAGACGGGAAGACTTTGTTCATCACCGACAGAACACAACTCTTTAAAGTAGATCTTTTAATCGAAGGTGTAAGACCATAAGGTTATAGAGTTATTGATAACACATTGGTTCTACCTTATCCACCAAACCTGTGACTTGCAGCCAGCAGCCAGTAACATAATTAATCTTTGTACTTCTCAATATGTCATACATCGCTATCATTGACACCGGTTATTCTTCATACGAATATGAAAAAAGATTATTCGGGGAGCAGGGATATACATTAAAACTGTATGAAGGAGATCCGCACAACCATCAGTTGAAGTATAAGTTTGCTGAAGATGCCGCCGGTATACTTGTCCGGGGTACACCTGTGCGCAGGGACTTCATTGAAAAGGCGGGTAAATTAAAGGCGATAGTCCGGTATGGTACCGGTTATGACAATGTTGACCTGGAAGCCGCAACGAAAAGAGGTATTCGTGTAGCCAATGTACAGGGGTATGCCAATCATGCCGTTTCAGATCATGCCATGGCGCTGATGTTCTCATGTCTGCGGAGCATACCGGCAGCACAGGCAAACCTGAAAGAACGATTCGGCAAACCCCCGTTCCCTGAAGTCTTCGAATTACATGATAAAACGCTGGGTATCATCGGACTGGGGAGGATAGGCAGCAATTTTGCAAAGAAAGCAGCACCCCTGTTCCGGCAAATTTTTGCCACAGATCCATATATAACAGGTAATAAATTTAAGGAATTTGGAACTGAGAAGGCTAATCTGTCAACTCTTTTATCCGAAAGCCATGTGATCAGTATTCATTGTTCCCTGACTGAAGAAACGCGGCATTTAATAAATTCCGAAGCTTTTAAATTGATGAGGCAAAAACCAATACTGATCAACACGGCTCGAGGACCGGTCATTGATGAAAAGGCCCTTATGCATGCCCTGGATAACGGGCTTATCCACAGTGCAGGTATTGATGTATGGGAAGAAGAGCCTGTTACGGAAAGGCAATCGGCATTGATCCGGCATCCCCGACTGATTGGAACAGGTCATGTTGCATGGTATTCAGATTATGCTATAAAAGAGGTTCAAAAGCGCGCAGCAGATAATCTGCTGGCTTTATTGAAAGGGGAGAGGATTCCTGATTGTCTGAATCCATGAAATTCATTCAGGTCAGATTATACATTCTGTCATTCGGTTTATTTTTTCAATTCTTTTTCGATAAGTTTTACGGTCAGTTCAATACCATCTGTGTTTTTCAGTTTCACGGCGATCTCTTGTGACATAATCCTGTAACTTTCATTTGTGATGCATTCTGTAATAGCCGATGAAATTGCTTCTGCTGTCATTTTCTTAAAACCGCAGGTATCGGGTCCCAATCCTAATTTTACAATTTGCTTTTGATTTGCAAACTGGTCGCCCATGAAAGGGAATGCCGCTTGGGGAATACCTGCTCTTGCTACTGCAGCCATGGTGCCGGTTCCCCCATGATAAATGATAGCTGCCAATCTTGGGAATAACAATTCAAAAGGCATTTCACCGACATATAAAATATCACGTTCATTTTTCCCGGGTAGATCGGCCCATCCTTTGGAGATGATCAGACGCTG
>CAZRHW010000475.1:0-3211 GCA_964599785.1 uncultured Bacteroides sp.
TATGTTTTGAGATCGGTATAAGTTACCAATACTTACAGGATTCTTATACCGGACTGCAAAACAAAAATAAAATAACAAATCATTATCCATAAACATAATGAACACTCGCTTGGATTTTCACGCTGGATATAATATTTCACTGATGTTCAGGTAAAATGTGAAATGTACAATAAAAAAACCATTAAATTCTTTCTGCTTCTGTTTTCCCAGATTGTTTTACTGGGAGGTATTTCTTTCACAATAATCAGACAACCCGACGATAAAAACCTCGAAGCTTTCAGGAAAGTATCAGATTTTGTGGACGAAAATGAAAAATGTTTTGTTTGTCATGGAGAAAGCGAATACCGGATCACGGATCAATCAACCGGTCAGGTTATAACTAAAACCACTGACCAGAAATTGATCATAAAGAGGGAAGATTATTACAGGTCAAACCATAAAAGTTTTGCATGCATCGACTGCCACTCCGATCAAAACATTCAATCCTCCTCCCTGGTTGAGCAGCAGGAAGTAGCTATTATCTGCATTGACTGTCATGGTAATGATGAGAAATTTGAACGTTACCAGTTTGAGAAAATTGAAGAAGAATTCCTTGAAAGTATACACCATAAAAGACATCCAACTGAATTCACTTGCTGGAAATGTCATAATCCGCATACTTATCATATCAGTATCCGTAACACTGAAAACCTCCCTGTGACAATAGCCTACGATAATGCTATCTGCCTTTCATGCCACGCTGAATCAAACCGTTCGCAGGTATCAGCAGACCGGCCCGCTATAAATATCAGTCAGCAACATCAATGGTTGCCCAACAGGGCTCTCCATTTCAAAAAAGCCAGGTGCATTGAATGTCATACGAAAATTGATGACAACATCCTGGTTGCCCATTTGATCCTGCCAAAAGAGGAAGCCGTTCACCGTTGCAGTGAATGCCACTCCAGGAATTCCCTGCTCCTGGTCACCCTTTATAAATTCCAGTCGAAGGAAGCCAGGAACAAGTATGGCTTTTTTAATGCCGTTGTAATGAACGATGCATTTCTGATAGGCGCTAACAGGAACTATCTTCTGAACCTTATCAGCCTGGCTATATTCGGATTAACGTTTCTGGGAATCATGCTTCATATACTTTTCAGGATTATCAGGATGAATAAAAATTAATATATTGACTCGTTATGCGATTGAAAGAGCTAAGTAATTGTGTTTTAGATTTTTGTGCAGAGCCGCGCCGCGGCACGGCTCTGCAAATTCCTCATTATCAATATCGTCGGTTTAATCGCACAACACGTTAATATATTGTATGGGTAAGATAAAGGTATTGATATGTAAATGTTTACCTTGCCACACCGGTGATATAAGAGCAGCTATATAAAAACTTTTTATTGATAACTTAATAGATTAAACTGCTATAGGGATTAAAAACTGAATTATTGACATGTATTATCATTATCCATTTTTTATACGGTTATGGCACCTGTTGAATGCTTTGTTCTTCCTGGTCCTGATCATTACCGGATTAAATATGCAGTATTCCGATCCTGATAATCCTTTCATTTCTTTTTCCATATCGGTAAAGCTCCATAATATATGTGGTATTGGCCTTACAGCCAGCTATTTGATTTTTTTAATCGGGAATATGATAACCGGAAACGGTAAGTTTTACAGGATTCCTGTGAAAGGTCTGTTCAAAAGGATTTCCTTACAAGCAAGATATTATATCAGAGGTTTTTTTAAACATGAAAAGGCACCTTTCCCGGTAAATGGAGACAGGAAATTTAATCCGTTACAGGCTATATCTTATACGACGGCCATGTATATTGGTGTACCATTATTATTTATAACAGGACTGGGACTTCTGATACCTGAAATCGTTCCCGGGAGAATATTTGGTATCAGCGGACTGCTTCTGAGTGACCTGGTACATGTGATCACAGGATTTTTAATGTCTGTCTTTATGCTTGTTCATATTTATATGTGTACCATCAGAAAGAAACCCGCTGGTAGTTTTCGTGCCATTATAACAGGATGGATCGAAGTTGAAGAAATTAAGTAATATTAAGTGAGTTCGATATAATAATATCTCGAAAACTGGCGAATTCATACAATAATGTTGTCAAGTTCTTTGAGAGTTTTTGTGTTTTAGCTTCTTAATGGCATTTATTCTGAAAAAAATTAGCCGCCAGGTTTCAAACCTGCCTGCCGGCAGGCAGGGACACAAACCTTCCTGCCGTCAGGCAGGGAACCACAAAGTAATCTTTTGAAAATAATATTTAATATTGTATGTCAAATATTGAACTCAGGTTAATATAAATATACAGGAGTAAGAAATGATAAAGAAATCAGCAAAAATTGTATCTCCTTTGATCGGATTAACAGGCTTGTGCATCTCTCTACTATCAATGGTTCATATACAGCAGCCAGAGTCATGGGAAGTCCCGGAAAAGTTCAGGACAATGGAGAACCCGGTAGCAAAAACGGATTCAAGCATTCAAAAAGGTATGCTTTTGTATAAAAAACACTGTGGATTCTGTCATGGCACTGCTGGCCTGGGTGATGGTGTAAAGGCCAGACAAATGCAAACATTTGCAGGTGATTTTTCAGGAGAATATTATCAAAATCAGACTGATGGAGAACACTTTTATAAGACAAAAACAGGAAGGCGTGAAATGCCTGCATACGAAAATAAGATCACAGACGAAGATATCTGGCACATTGTCAATTATATGAGAACGTTTAAAAAATAACAGGTCCTGTTTTCTATCCCGTCCTTATTAATCGGTTCCATAAACATGAACACTGTTTTCTGCTGAAGGAAGATAATTTATACCAAACCAGCAGATTAAAAGCACAATAAAGGCAAGACTGAGGACCCAAAGTGGCACCCTGACTTTTTTGGGCTGGAATCTTCTGAAATGCATATATATAAGATAACTTAGCCAGGTTAGCAAAGCCCATGTTTCCTTTGGATCCCATGTCCAGTAATGGCCCCAGGCTTCTTTTGCCCACAGTGCTCCGAAAAGCAATCCGAGGGTCAGAAAAGAAAATCCCAAATATACAAGGTTATCGGCAAGCCGGAGATTGGATTGAGAGAAGCTGCGGTAATAAACCTGGTACAATCCTTTGATTGCAACCAGGGATGAGGCAGCAAGCAAGGCATAGGCAAAGATATATACGATTACGTGTGGGACAAACCAGGGACTCTGAAGGGCAG
>CAZRHW010000476.1:0-3204 GCA_964599785.1 uncultured Bacteroides sp.
TACCGCCCATAACAGGGCGGAGAGATTGTTTGACAGATCAACGTTAATTGAAATTTTGCCCTTAGCAGGGCAAAAAAAGCTTAGAAATACTAAATGATTAAGAGTTCAGACCCCTTTAGGGGTCATATTTTAATTACCTATGAAAACACGCAATGCTGTTGTTGCCGGATCGTTTTATCCCGGAACAAAAAAAGAGATTGATAATCTGCTTGACAGGATATACAATCATGAAAAACAAAATATCAGCACCGGGCTTGCATCAAGAAATCTTATTGGTGCCGTAGCGCCGCATGCAGGTTATATTTTCTCGGCCTACGAGGCTGTGCATGTCTTTGAGATCCTGAAAAAATCACCGGTTCAGTTTGACACGTTTTTCATCATCAATCCCAACCATACCGGGTATGGAAAAGAAATAGAAGTGGATTCAAATGAGCGCTGGGAAACTCCTCTTGGCTATCTGGAAATTGATACAGATTTTGTACAACATCTTGATCTTCCCGTATCTGATATGGCACAGACAAGGGAACATTCCGCGGAGGTTATGCTTCCTTTTCTTCAAAAATGGCTTGATTATCCTTATAAGATCGTCCCCATCTGTGTACTGAGGCAAAATCCTTCAACAGCAAAGGAAATTGCAGGAAAGATCTATCATGCCAACAATGTCCTGAAGAAAAAAATCTTTATCATTGCCTCCTCCGATTTTTCACATTATGTAAATCCTGAAACAGGTAAAGAAAAAGATAATATGGTCCTGAAGGAAATAGAACATCTGGATTCAGAGCACCTTTATGAAACAGTTGTGAAAAATCGTATTTCTGTTTGCGGTTACGGACCAATCATGACCTTGATAGAATACGCTAAACTGGCCGCTGAAAAACCTGAAACAACAATCCTGGCCAGGGGTCATTCCGGAAAGACAATGCCTTCATCAAGTGTGGTGGATTATGTGTCGATATTGTTCTATCATTAGAAATGCCTCAATGGTTAAACTGTTAAATGGCTAAATTGTTAAACGGTATAACAGCAGATACTGTAACAATAGGAACAACAGAAACAATAGAAACAATAGAAACAATTACACCAATGCCGGAAAAGGAATTATATATCGAAGCCTTACACAAAACCAAAGATTGGAAAAACTATCTTCTGGCAAATTCCAATCTTCCGGGTCCGCGAGGAAATCTTGAACTGATGCAGGCTTTCGTAGAAGTTGGCAATGAAATGGATTTTATTTCCCTGCTTGATTATACACCGGATAAAGCACCAGAAAACACACCGGAAGGATTCCTTGCATTCTGCGGAACTGTGGGGTTGGGTAAACTGATCTGTGAAGGGAGGACAGAATATTACCCGACTTTAAAGGAATTGGCATCTGATCCCAGATGGAGAATGAGGGAAGCAGTTGCCTGGGCACTTCAGATCGCCGGGAGAAAAGATTTTTCCCAACTCCTTAAATCAACAGAATCCTGGATTCATGGAACACTTCTTGAAAAAAGAGCCCTGGCAGCAGGATTATGTGAACCTGATCTCTTAACTGATCCATCAAATGTAGAAAAAGTTATTGCAATCTTAAACCTTATTACACTTTCAATATTATATGTCGATAACAGGAAAAGTGAGAATTTCAGGATTCTGCGAAAAGGTCTGGGATATTGCTGGAGTGTGGCGATTGCTGCAAATCCCGGATATGGGAAAACTGTATTTGAAAAACTCCTCGATATAAATGATCCTGATATTCGTTGGATCATAAAAGAGAATCTCAAAAAGAAACGACTTATTAAAATGGATCCGGAATGGGTGAATTTTTTCCTGAATAAATTTGTTTAAAATTCAGATATTTAAATTTCTTTTTTATTTACTGTAACTATGCCCGAACTCCAATTCGAAGAATCCCAGCAATTCAGAAGCAAGTCACTCTGGATATTCCTTGGAATTATCTTTCTCTTTCTTATTGGTTTATGGGGTTATATATTTATCAGGCAGATTGTCCTTGACAAAACCGTTGGACCAAAACCTGCATCTGATTTGGGAATCATCTTCACAACTATACTTGTATATTCCATCAGTGTGGGAATAGTTTGGTTGTTTCTTAAAGCCCGGCTAACAACTTTAATAACCAGTGAGGGAATCTGGATCAGATATGTCCCCTTCCGTAACAGAAAAAGGTTTATCCCATGGAACCAGATTCAAGATGCATATGTAAGAAAATATGAACCGATTAAAGAATTTGGCGGTTGGGGATACCGTTTCGGTTTTAAAGGAGGCGTGGTATACAATGTATCCGGAAGATGGGGCCTTCAAATTGTCCTTAAAAATGGTAAAAAGATACTGATTGGTACACAAAAACCGGAAGAACTGAAAAAAATTATTCAGGAATTAAAGTGAAACCTGTCAGGTGGCCTTGCTCCTGACAGGTTGAGAAAATTCAATTCCCGACCTGACAGGTACAAGTCTACCTGTCAGGTCTTCTGAATATTGAAATATAACGTTTTAAGAATCGCACCAGAAGAACGGAAACGAGAATTTAATTTTAATATATTATAAAAATAGAAGACAACAAATAAATTAAATGGAACCATGAAAAAATACATCGACCTCAGCCACACCATTGAAAATGGTATGATCACTTACCAGGGCCTGCCCGGTCCTGTAATATCAGACTTCATGAGCCGCAACAGATCCCGTGACCTGTATAAAGACGGTACGGAATTCCACATTGCGCTAATTGAAATGGTTTCAAATACAGGAACTTATCTGGATACTCCTTTTCACCGGTATGAAGGTGGCAGGGACCTGGCTGATCTCAGTCTTGATTCATTGGTTGACCTGGAAGCTGTAACAATCAGGGCAAATAACCTCCCTGATAAAGGTATCGGCAGTTCAATTTTTAAAGATCATGATCTGCGAGGAAAAGCTGTCCTGGTTCACACCGGATTCGATCGCTATTGGGGAACAGAAAAATATTTTTATAACCATCCTTTCCTTACAAAAGAAGCAGCAGCATATATCTCTGATCAATTCCCTGTCCTCGTTGGAATAGACACCTATAATATTGATGATTCAGCAGACAAATCCAGACCAGTACATTCCATTCTGCTTGGTAAAGACATCCTCATTATAGAACACATGTGCAACCTCCGGGAACTTCCTGAAAAAGGTTACACATTTACTGCTGTACCTCAAAAAATAAGGGGTGTCGGGTCA
>CAZRHW010000477.1:0-3202 GCA_964599785.1 uncultured Bacteroides sp.
GGTCCAACCAACTGACAGGCACCCATTTCGACGTAAGCATGATCCTGCTGCCGGTGGGCATCTCCTTCTATACGTTCCAGACCATCTCCTATACGGTGGATGTTTACCGGGGCAAGGTGGACCCGGTCAGGCACATCCTTGATTTCGGATTCTATGTCTCCTTCTTTCCCCAGCTGGTGTCAGGTCCCATCGTCCGGGCCAGCGAATTCATCCCGCAGCTCTACAAACGTTACAGCCTCTCCATGCAGGAGTTCGGCTACGCCCTCTTCCTGATCCTGAAGGGACTGTTCAAGAAGATGTTTATCGGGGACTACATCGCCCTGAATTTCATAGACCGCGTCTTTGCCCATCCCACCGGGTTCTCGGGCTTTGAGAACCTGATGGCCCTTTTCGGCTATTCCCTGCAGGTGTACGTCGATTTTTCCGGCTACACCGATATTGCCATCGGGGTGGCGCTCCTGCTGGGGTTCCGGTTACCCAAGAATTTCAATTCCCCCTACAAGGCCACCAGCGTGGGAAATTTCTGGAAACGGTGGCACATCTCCCTCTCCAGCTGGCTGAGGGATTATCTCTACATTCCCCTGGGGGGCAACCGGAAGGGGAGGATCATGACCGATGTGAACCTGATGATCACCATGCTTCTCGGGGGACTGTGGCACGGGGCCAGCTGGCAGTTCATGGTGTGGGGCGGGCTTAACGGGTTGGGAATTGTGGTCTACAAGCTCTGGAAGAAGATCAGCCCCTATGAGAAGAGCAACCACTGGGCGGTCAGGTTCTGGAAGATACTGAACACCTTCCTCTTCATCACCTTCACACGCATCTGGTTCAGGAGTGAATCGATGGAGAAGGCCAACCAGCTGATCCGGCAGGTGGTTCACGAATTCAACGCATCCGTCATACCGGAGGTGGTCTGGAGCTACAGGCTGGTGTTCGGGGTCATGGCCCTGGGCTATTTCACCCACTGGGTCCCCGAGCGGTGGAAGCTGGCCCTGCTCAACGGGTTCATCCGCACCCCTGTCTGGGCCAAGGTGCTCATTGCCGTGGTGGTGATCTTCATCATATACCAGTCCTGGTCGGCCGACCTCCAGCCTTTCATTTACTTCCAGTTTTAGCTATATTTGATGCCTGTTGAACCAGCCATACGCCAGATGCCGCACCCGCCGGGACGATCTCCCTTCAGAGCCAGCCGCTATCCCTCTTTTGCCATCCTGGTCATCGCCGTACTCTTCATGGCAACCAATCTCCTGCACCAGAGGTGGACCCGCAACGGGCCGGGCGAACGGGGTGTGATCCACTGGGACGTGATCTCCTATTACAGCTACCTCCCTGCCACCTTCATTTACGGAGATGTGACCCTCGGGTTCCTGGATCACCCTCCCGAAGGGTTTGTGAACGATGACAAGTTCTGGCCCTCCACCCTTGAGAACGGGAACAAGCTGATCATCACCTCCATGGGACTGTCGGTGCTCTATGCCCCCTTCTTTTTCACCGCCCATGTGCTGGCACCTCTCTTTGGTGAGGCGGCGGACGGGTTCGGGTCAATCTACCAGTTCTTCCTGGTGATCAGTGCCCTGGTCTATGTGATCCTCGGGTTCGTGATCCTGAAAAACCTGCTGCTGCGATCCTTCAAGCCGTTGCCTACGGCCATCACCCTGATCGCCATTGCGCTGGGGACCAACCTGCTCTACTATACCACCTACGAGGCGGCCATGGCCCATTCATACGGATTCTTCCTGGCCGTGCTCCTGCTGCTGCTGGTCATCCGCTGGTATGAAAAACCGACGCTTCCGGGGACCATCCTCACCGGGGCTTTGCTCGGATTCATCACCCTGGTCAGGCCCACGAATATCGTGCTGGTGCTGCTGCTGATCCTCTGGGATGTAAGATCCTGGAAGGGATTTACCGGCAGGATCCTCTTTTTCCTGAAGAAGTTCCACCTGATCCTGCTCATGCTGGTTGCCTTCGTGGCGGTTTGGATCCCGCAGTTCATATACTGGAAAGCCATTACCGGCCACTTCCTCTATTTCACCTATTCGGCCGAAGGGGCCTCCTTTTACTGGGGCCATCCCCATATCTGGCAAAACCTGTTCGGGTTCAAGAAAGGCTGGTTCATCTATACACCCATGATGCTGCTTTCGGTGGCGGGGATACCCCTGCTCCGAAAAAGGGTGCCCGGGCTCTTCATCCCGCTCCTTGTGCTCCTCCTTGCCATGGTCTATGTACAGAGCTCCTGGTGGAGCTGGTGGTTCGGGGGCGGATTCGGACTCAGGGCCTATATCGATATATACGGATTGATGGCCTTTCCGCTGGCCGCACTTGTGGAGAGGATCCTGGCACAGACCAGGAGATGGATCCGCGTTCCGGCCCTTTCGGTGATCGGATTGCTGCTGGCCCTGCAGCTGATCAACACCTACCAGTACACCAGGAACATCATTCACTATGTGGGCATGAACCGCTACACCTACCTCAGGTCATTTCTCAGGTTCCGTTACCACCCGGACCACTGGACCCACCTGACAATGCCCGACTACGTGCTGGCCCGCAAGGGCATCTATGTCTTCTACCTGACCGGCAATCAGTATGATTATTTGGCGGAAATGGAGAAGGGGGAGGCCCTGGAAGAGATACGGGAGATGATCGGGGAGAAGAGGCGGCTTCAAAAGGAGATCGGCTGGTATGCGGAGCGGACAGGGACCGGTTCTGAGGCTGCCCTGTCTGAAGTGGCTGAAAGAATGTATCTTAGTATGACCAAAAAGTAGCCTATGCTCGGCAATAAGAGTATTGCGGTGGTGATTCCTGCCTACAACGAAGAGGCACAGATCGGGAAAGTGCTCGACGGCATGCCCTCCTTTGTGGACCGGATCGTGGTGGTGAACGACTGCTCCACCGATGGTACGGCAGGCGAAGTGCTCCTTTCCATTGAGAAGGATGGCCCGGGTTACGGTTCCGGCCGTATCGGCCCCAGGCTCATTGAGCCCAATTTTTACAACGAGGCAGAAATCATCCTGCAGGAACACGACCAGAAGGAGATCGCCAGTTTTGTTCCCTCCGTAATCGCCAACACCGATCCCGGCAACAGCAGGATCATCCTGATCAACCACCTGAAGAACGGCGGTGTGGGTGCGGCCATTGCCAGGGGATACAAATGGTGCAAGGACAACCATATTGACTGCACCGCAGTGATGGCCGGTGATGGCCAGAT
>CAZRHW010000478.1:0-3202 GCA_964599785.1 uncultured Bacteroides sp.
TAACAGTTTAACAATTTAACGGTTAACCATTTGAATAACCAGATTCTGAAAAAAGTACATATGCCTTTAAAACAGATATTTATCTTATTATTTATTTTCATCCTGATCAGTTGTGAGAATGACGAACAAACCCAGGAATGCATTGATAATCCACTCACTTTTATCAGTCTAACTTCTGAACATGATACGATTGAGTTCGGGGAGAGTACAAGAATCATTGCACTGGCAGAAGGATACAAATTATCTCATGAATGGTCAGCCACAAGAGGTTATATTACTCCGGTGGAGGATAAAACAAATGAAGTAAATTATGCAGCATCACCCTGTGCTGTTGGAGAGATTACCATTACCTGTAAAATAACTGATGATTGTAATAACAGTGAATCAAAGGATGTTAAAATTATTGTCCTGTAAAATATTGTTTCTTATCCTGCTTTTTTCATTCGTTAAAGCATCACCGATCCATGCACAATGTTTTTCTGCTGCAAATCCTGTCGGGGGATCATCCAACCTGCTTGTCCTTGATAAAAATACGTTGAGGTTCATTAGTTTTTATCGTCATGCATTCAGTGATCGTTATTTTGAAGGCTCTTCCAAATCAGAATTCAACCTGGTGAGGAAGGCAGATTATAATTATTGTGGTATGATTCTGGCATTTGGCTTAAATCAAAAATTAACCCTTGAAACCGAATGGGGATATTACCTGGATAAAACATATGATTTTGGACAGGATAAGCTGAAGGGCAGGGGCTTTAACAATACTGTCATATCAGGAAAGTTCAGGATCCTGACTGACTATGCAGACAGGTTTTATATCTCCGGCAGCCTGGGGGCTAAAATACCGCTGAGCCTGAATCCCAGGGCGGAGAACGGGATTATTCTGGATGTCGACCTTCAGCCCTCTACCAACGCTTTCGGAGGTGTGGCCCAGCTTTTCCTGGTAAAGGAAAATTCCCTTGCCGGGATACGCTACTTCCTTGTAAGCCGTTACGAATACAATGCTCGAAACAGGAATGATTACCAGCTCGGGCATGCATTCATTTCTTCATTTTTTTTCTCTAAACATATTCCGGATCACTGGATACCCGGTGACTGGACAGCGATCATACAATTGAGAAATGAAACGCGGACAAAAAATATAAGACAGGAAATTCCTGAAGAATCGACCGGTGGTACTGTTTTATTACTTTCCCCACAGGTGAATTTTTCTATCCTTGAAAAATGGGATCTCTCTTTGGTAGTTGATGTCCCTGTATATCAATATTTTAATGGGACTCAACTGGCGTATAACTATGCATTTACAGTAAATTTTTCACATGATTTTCAATGGTATTAAATATTTAACCACAGCGTAAACGGAGAAAAAATACTAAGAATTTAAAGGATTATGCTATGTGTACTCTATGCATTTACGCTTTATCCTCTGTTGAATAATATTTATTCAATTTTTCAATGTGATTATATTATTTATTGATTTTAATAATGTTATTCCGTATTTTTATTTCTCATAGAATATTAATCCTAAACCAATAAATCATGTCCAATTCCTTTTTTACACGCAGAAAATTTCTGAAAACGTCAGTTATAACAGCTGCCGGTATTTCTGTTGCTCCTTACATCAGTTGTTCCCGTCAATCCCGTCCTGAATTGATGAAAAGGGTTTTCGGAAAGCTTGATTTTGAGGTGACATCTTTTGGGCTTGGCGGACAAGCTTCTATTCAGTGGACACCCCCTGATGTTGATCCGGCTGAGATCATCCTCAAGGCTTTTGACCTGGGTGTAAACTATTTTGACACCTCAAACCTTTACGGACCAAGTCAGTCAAATTTTGGCAGAGCTTTTCGTGACCTGGATCTGATACCCGGACAACCGGGCTATAATGAAGCTTTACGCAGTTCGATATTCCTTACCTCAAAAACCCACCTGCGCTGGGCGAAAGGAGGTGAGTGGAGAGAAGGAGTAAGTGACAGGACCAATGGACAGTATCCGAACCATACAAAATATGATGTGGAGAGAAGTCTGTCACAGATCTTCGGTGATGGTACGGGGAATTATCCGGAAGGATCATACCTGAATATGGTCCTGATCCATAACCTGACTTCATTACAGGAAGTGGATGTGCTTTATGAAGGTATCGAAAACGCCAGTCCTGATATGGAACATATTGGTGCCCTCGCTGTCTTAAGAGATCTGAGAGATGGTTCCAATCTTACCGGTCTGAATCCGGAAGAAAAGAAACTAATCAGGCATATTGGTTTCTCCGGTCACCATTCCTCACCTGTTATGATGGAAATGATCAGAAGAGACCAATATGGTATCCTTGACGGGATGCTGGTGGCAATCAATGCCAATGATAAACTTAACATGAACATGCAGCATAATGTTATTCCCGTTGCATCAGCTAAAAACATGGGTGTAATTGCCATGAAAGTCTTTGCCGATGGGGCAATGTATACGAAAGAACCCGGATGGACAAACACATCTGATCAGGTTGTGAGGACTGTCGGATCCACAGAATATCCCAGCAAACTTTTGATTGAGTATACGCTTACAACATCGGGTATACATACGGCAATAATGGGTATCGGTCATATTGATAAAGATGAAAATCTGTGCCAGTTAAAACAAAATATTAAGGCTGCCCAGATAGCACCGGATGGATTGAGTGAAACAGAAAGGGGAGAGGTTGAAGAAATGGCAGGCAAGATCAGGGGAGGTAAAACGAACTATTTCCAGGTCGCTGAAGGCGGGTTGTCGGCTCCGGTGAGGCCGGAATTAAAAACAGAGATCAGGGACGGACAACGGTATGTTAACCTGGCATGGAATTCTGCATATGCAGGTAAGGAAGCAATAAAATCATACGAGATCTGGAGAGATAATGCAAAAATCTCAGAAGTGGAACATCAGCCACAGACAACACCGGATCCGTTTACATTTACAGACCAGCCGGTAGACAAGGCATCACACAAATACAAGATAAAGGCAGTTGATACTGCCGGACAGACGGCTGAATCTGAAGAGCTTAGAGTTAAATCGGTATAGCAACAATCAATTTATGGGTGCTGTTTCCTCTCTCTGCCGTCTGCACCATTCTTTTTTGAGGTATAGCAACAATCAATTTATGGGTGCTGTTTCCTAACTGGTTTACGTGGGGTGTGGGTCATTACTTTGTTCAGACCAACCTGTCCAAAGCATTCGACAT
>CAZRHW010000479.1:0-3200 GCA_964599785.1 uncultured Bacteroides sp.
GACCCTTCGTGGGGATTCAAGTTTGTACCACCTTCCGGGTGGGTTAACCAGAAATCAGCAGAGGCTGCAGTGCTTGGTCACAATACCATTGCCGGGATGATTCTGGTTCTGCCACACAGGGCTGAAAACATGCAGCAAATGCAGCAGGAATTATCTCAGGGCATACAGGAGGAAGGCAATTATCTTACCTTGAGTGGAGGATTAAACCAGGTGAATCAGAATATGTTGTCAGGTAATTATACAGGAGTTATGGACGGGACCGAGGTTAAAGCAAAAGGAATGGGTGTTCTCTCTCCTTATGGAGGAGGGGCATATCTTATTGCTGTGAGCACTCCGGATAAATTAGGGGAAGAGCTGATTTCCGCTGCCGAATCTGTTGCACGTAATATGCAATTTTTCAAGGTAGAGGTTTCTGACCTGATGAGACATTTTGCCGGGAACTGGTCGAGTTTTACCACCAATACAACAACCTGGATATGTTTCTGTCCGGATGGATCCTATTCGGAACAATATGAGGCAGCCTATTCAGGTAATTTTGATAATGGTTCAGGGAACTGGTCAGCTACCAACCAGGATAGCGGCCAGGGCAAATGGACCGTAAGAGGAACCAAAGATGCAGGACAGATCATCGTCAGGATGAATAACGGTGAAGAGATTGTATACGATTTTAAAGTACACCAGGAAAAAGGATATACCTATTACAATGAGTATTGGTTTAATGGAAGACATTACTCCAAAAAGACGGACTAATCTATTTGCTGTCGCAATTGTCGCAATGGTTACATTGGTTGCAGTTGTCGCAGAATTTAAATAACTGGTTTAGAGACATCTGCGAAATCTGCGGTATAATCTGCGCATATCTGCGAGAAGCCTTTAAAAACTTTTTAAACAGCCCCAATCAAAAGGGGGTGAGTCCGCAACACCCTACTCAATTATTACTCCACGAATTTACCAAAATCCGTTTTTGAGATCTTCAACGCATTTGTCCTGTAAACTTTCTCCAGCACTTTATCCGGCAGGTTCAGGCCATGCAAAGGCCAGTGATAGCTGAAACGGTTATCATAGATATGTTCATCGGCTGTTTCAAGCAGGCGGAATGTTATCTGATACATATCCTGAGCCCTTCCCATATCTGTTCCATACACAATCCTGTCCTGGTATTTGATAAAAAATGCAGTTGCAGTTCTTGGTATGGCAGAGAACTCGGCATATCGGGCACCTATATCGATAAATAAATTGGGATATTTATCCAGCAATCCCCCGATAATTTCAAGATTATAACAGCAGTTGGCCAGGTGACAGGCGACAAAGGTGGTTTTCGGATGCCGTTGAACAGTTCTTTCGAGAATGTCGATCATTCCCTGGTGGTCTACGATACCTTCCTGGTTATCGAGCCTCCAGTAGTATGCGTTCATGAGCCCATCGTTGGTTGAATCCATCTTTTCGTACATCCATTTGGGTTCACCAATGTGGATGTTCACCGGTAATCCTAATTCGGCGCATTTCTCAAACAGGGGATCCAGCCTGGGATCATCGGAGTGCATCCCCCATGCGGGTGGTTTACAGTAGTATAGGCCCTTGCCTTTATCACCCAGCTCTCCGACACCCCTGGCTCCCTTCTTAAAACATCTCTCCAGTTCGGCAACAGCAGCCGGACCAAACCCGGGCTCTTCATAACCGGTATAATCAAATCCGCACCATACTTCAAAACGACCGGGATATTTTGCATATACATCATAGATGGAATCAAATTTCTTTCCGTGTTCCTTGCAAAGAATGATCGTTTTTTCTATTCCAAGTTCATCCATAGTTTTTACCCAGGTGTCAAGACCTTCTGCATTTCGTGCATAATCGTGCGCATGCATGTCAATGACCCGGTATTTAGCCCTGTTAACCATTGTTACAGGGATATTATAGATGGATTGAGGGCGGAAGTCTTTTAATAGCAGTTTTTCCGGGATGGGAATTGCTTCGGTTTCCTTTGTCATTGAATTTTCCCTGCAGTTTGGGAGAGCTAGGATAACAATGACTACCGGTAAAAAAAGTAAAACGGTTTTTCCTTTCAATAAATTCATGTGGATATAATTTTATGTATTTTTTACATCACAATAAATATAATTAAACAATTTATTATTTCCAACGCGATCAGTACTGAATGGATTCGGGATCTTTATTTTGTGCTCCTTACTCCCTTTTCCCTACTCCTTACTGTCTCTCCATCCCTCTGTCCCTCAGAATATCCGACCTGACAGGATCAAGTCAACCTGTCAGGTCTTTTTTGTTCAAGAAACTTTTCTTTTAATCCGTTCTCAATCATGAAATCTATCCTGTGAGTGGAACTTCAATATATTGATCGTAATAAAATGAAAATTATTACTACCTGGAGGTATAATTTTTTATCAACGATTAAATTATTAAATATTCCTGCGAATAATATATGCCCTTCCTAAATAATTGTTATGATAGAATTCATGTCATTCCGAAGGAGCGAAGCGACTGAGGAATCTCGTCGGTACTTCTGCAACAAACGTTTGATGAACCTTGTGGGCTCTAAAATTAGCATTGTCCATTCTATGGTTGGAGACGAATTTGCAACCTGACACGAGATCCCTCGCTTTGCTCGGGATGACATCAATACTAATCATGGTTAATGTTAATGGGGCAAATTGATGAGACGATAATCCTTATTCTTTCATTTTCTACTGATCACTAATTTCTTTAATTTCGTAGCAATTATTTCATCCAATGAAAATAGGCATTCTCAGGGAAACAAAGACACCACCCGACAGAAGGGTTCCGTTTACTCCGGGTCAGATCAGGCAGTTAAAAGAGCAGTTCGGAGCCCTGGACATTATTGTACAGCCTTCAGAAATCCGTTGTTTTTCTGATATGGAGTATGCTGAAGGGGGTACAAAACTGGAAGATGATCTGGAACCATGTGATATACTGATGGGAGTCAAGGAGGTGGAAATTAATGCTCTTATATCGGGGAAAACGTACATATTCTTTTCACATACTGCCAAGAAACAGCTTCATAACAGGAAGCTTTTACAGGAAATAGCTGCACGAAAAATAACGCTTATAGATTATGAATACCTGACAGATCAGGATAATATCAGGCTGGTGGCCTTCGGGAGATGGGCCGGAATCATCGGGGCATATAACGGGCTGAGGGCGTATGGCGAACGATACAGGATCTA
>CAZRHW010000480.1:0-3188 GCA_964599785.1 uncultured Bacteroides sp.
GTTTACGATGGAGAAGATGGTGGAAGATTATCTGGTTGTTTATAACCGTATCCTTGGTTGATCACTTGGGTCTTTTCAGTTCATTCAATAACTCTTTAAGATCTATGGTAGCATATGTTGATGCATAATCGGACATGGCATATGTAATGACAAGATCGCCATTATGCAATATTGATCCACATGAATAAACTACATTGGGTACATACCCTTCCCTTTCTTCCTTGTTTGGCATCAGCATAGGTTCACTTAACCTCCCGATCTCTTTTGTCGGATCATCCCGATCATATAATGAAGCAGCTAAAACATATTCCCTTAAGGGTCCGACAGCATGTGTCAGAACCAGCCAACCCTCTTCAGTCTCAACAGGGCTACCGCTATTACCAATCTGGATAAATTCCCATGGATATTTCGGCCGTTGCAATAACTGGGCATTCCTCCAGATACCGATCTGATCTGAAAATGCAATATAATTATTCACCCCGTCTATCCGGCAAAGCATGGCATATTTCCCCTTTATCTTTCTGGGAAACAATGCCATCCCCTTATTCTGTGCAATCTCACCATGGAGAGGTAATACGGTAAAATGATAAAAATCCTTTGTTTCCATCATCTTTGGTAATATTGCAATTCCATCATATGCTGTATAGGTCGCATAATAAGTTTTTGATCCGTCATCATCGGTAAATTTAACCCAGCGGGCATCTTCAATTCCATTTTTCTCAGTCTCAGATATCGGAAAAATAACCCTTTCAGAAATAGCAGTATCAAGAGAAAATTGAATCTCATAATGCGAGGATGCCAGCCACATGATCTCACTTAAAAGAATTTCTTTGGATGCAGATAATTCAAAATTCTCTCTTGCATTCTGCACACATCTTTTAAGTTCACCATATGTAAAATTATCTCCCAGTTCATTAAGCACCATGGCAGGCGGAACAACATTGTTGAAACTCTGCATTTCATCCAGCTTCTTCATAAAAGATTCCTTGTCATAAACATGACGCTTGATCACCTCAGCTTCATCAAGCAATTGTCCGGCTTCTTCCAGTGTGAGATTATTCTTTTTGTCCAGAACGCCTGTCCGAAATACCAGGGACGAAATATGCCCTTCCCCTGTAGCTCTGAAACTAATAATTACACGTAATTCATTCGTCCCAAGCTCCGATTGGTCGGGATGCTCAATAATGGATGGATTAAAAAATGCAGCTGATTCGATTGAATATTCCATCGTAAAATAAGATCCAATCAGCACTTTCCTGCTTAGATCCAGATTTTCCGGATCGATATCAAGGCTTTCAAACAGATGCGTTATTTTATTGAAATGATTCTCGAAAACCTTCGAGATGTTCCGGTGACGTTTTGAATATCCGCGTAAAACCTGGCTTAAAGTAACCCTGACTTCCTCATCTGTCATATCCAACATGTTCCGGATAACATTCATGCTTCGTTCATCTCCCGTATATAAGAATCTTGCTATAACCCTGCTCGCATCAGGATAGAACGAAGTATTATAACGCTTTACATTAACTGCCATTGGGAAGGATTAATTAATTTCTTTAACAGGCAAATATATAGCATTTATATCACTTCTGAATACCCTGTACCTGAAAAGATTATGAACATTTTTTAACGATCCGGTAAAATTGATAAAGTGGTTTTATGAATCCATCAAACGATACAGACTATTGACAAAACATCATTTTAAGCATAAACCCGCCTGCTATCATAACAGTAAAGGCAGGGGAGTACAGAGAATATCCTGAACCCGCCAGGAATGAACGATAACGAGTAACACTATATGCATATCCTTTTTTTCTGTGCTCTCTTTGGTTAATAAATTCACAATTTTTATGTATATCCAGGAAATAATAAATTAATATGTCAAAGTGTCATTTATTTAATAATAAGGTGTCATTTTGTCATTACCAGGTTACATTTATAATCTTTTTTACCTTCATTTCCACATTGGTATATTAATTGAAAATTAAAAATCAGAACGATCAATATTGTTTAAATAAAAAATAAGGAGGACTATAAAATGTTACCAAGAATTTACAGATCATTCCCCAGGATGTGGGATGACCTTTTTACAAAAGATTTTATACCTGAACTTTTTGAAAACGGTTCATTCAAGAGTGTACCGGCCGTTAACATCGTTGAAGGCAATGATGAATTCATAATCGAAGTTGCTGCTCCGGGACTTAACAAAAAAGATTTTAATATTTCCCTGGATAATAATCAACTGACAATTTCTTCAGAAAAAGAAGACAAAATCGAAGATCAGAATGAAAAAACTGTCAGAAGGGAATTTCGTTACGACTCTTTCTGCCGCACTTTCACCCTGCCTGAAACAGTTGAAAGCGATAAGATCAGGGCAAAACACAACGACGGGATATTATATGTAACCATACCAAAAAAAGAAGTTGCTAAGATCAAACCCGCTCGTCAGATTCAAATATCATAAGTTATTTATAGAAGAGACGCATTCCGGTGCGTCTCTTCTGTTATGATAATTTTTATCATCGGATTCATTATTGAACGGGTTATTCTTCAGTATACTTTTACAACCCCCCTTAATCCCCCCTGTCAGTTTTTTTTAAATTCAAAATATTAATTACTTTTGCACACCTGTTTTCGAATACCTTTTAAAGAATAATCACAGGATAATAACTTGAAGAAATGGCACATCACTTATCAGCAAAGAAGAGGATCAGACAATCGGAAAAACGCACTTCAGATAATAAATACGACGCAAAAACCACCAGGAATGCAGTAAAAAATTTACGGAAAATTTCCGATAAAGAAACCGCTGCTGGCGAAATACCGAAGGTTTTTTCCTTGCTCGACAAACTGGCAAAGAAAAAAGTTATTCATAAGAATAAGGCCGATAACCTCAAGTCAAAACTGGCAAAACACGTAAACAACCTGTAATTTTTACTTGCCAGAGGACATTCCATCTGTCAGAAGTAATCTCTCCTAAAAAATAATTCCCATTCCAGGTCGATTTTATCATGTTTTTGTCATTAATGGATATAGAAGTAATTAATCTAATATTCTTTAATGATGAAAAAGTACAGAAAGTTATCTATCAGGGAATGGGCATTAGAGGATCGCCCCCGGGAAAAACTGGCTTCCAACGGAATAAATTCCCTCAGTAATGCAGAATTGCTGGCTATTATAATTGGCTC
>CAZRHW010000481.1:0-3185 GCA_964599785.1 uncultured Bacteroides sp.
ATATGACAATATTTATGTTGGCAAAACACCCCTGGCAGAATGGATAAATATCTCGACCAATGAAGTTTTTCTGGAACCGGGCCAGGAGGATACCATCTATATTTCTTTCCGTTCATATGGAATAAGGACCGGCATTCATCAAGCCTACCTGATATTCAGTTCCAACGATCCTCATCGCCCGGAGGTTGCGACATCATGTATCATGAGGGTCATTGCAGAGCCCGTGGCGGATTTCAGTTATCATCAGGATGGCTGTTCAGGTAAGGTATATTTTGAAGACCGGACGCTGAACCTCCCGGATCAGTGGACATGGGACTTTGGTGATGGATATGTATCAACGGAACAGAATCCTTACCATATCTATACAACTTCCGGAAGCTATAATGTAAGTTTGAGAAGTTGTAATGAACTGGGCTGCGATTCGGCAATTAAAACAATATTCCTTGAATGGATTGGCGGGCCGGAACCATCAGTATGCATACCGGAGATCATTGAACAACATCCGTTCGTTACAGTTACGGGGGTAATATTCAATACGATTGAAAATTATGAAGATAATCCTGACAGTAATTATGAGGATTTCAGCTGTGATATACAAACAGTGGTAACCAAGAATGAAACCTATATCCTCACCGTTTATGCTGACTCCTTTTTAACCCGGGCATGGATTGATTATAATAATGATGGCTGGTTTGATACGGTGGAAAGAATCATGAACTCACCAGAATTTTATGTCCATGAAAGAACTGCGGCAGTTACCATTCCCGCGAATGCGGTTGAGAATATACCGCTGAGGATGCGGGTCATGATGGGAGCACCTTACCCGATGGATATAACAGGCAACTGCGATTCAATATATCTGGGGCAGGTGGAGGACTATACCGTTATCATTGAATCATCTGATGCACCGCCAAAGGCAAAATTCGGATATGAAATCATCGATTTGTGCCAGGGGAAAGTCCATTTTACAGATAAGTCATATAATAAACCGGTAGCCTGGTCATGGATGTTTGGAGATGATACGGGATCATCCGTTCAGAACCCGGTTCATCAATATGCTTCAGGTGGAACATACCAGGTTAAACTGTTTGTCTCAAACGACTATGGTGCTGATTCCGTCACAACATATATTTACGTTCCCGAAATCGTAGCAGAAATTTTCCATAGTGAAAATCTTATTGTTGGTGACACCATACAGTTTACCGACATTGGTTCAGATGGTTCCAGCTGGCAATGGTCTTTCGGTGATGGCGATACAGCCCCGGAAAGGTCACCCGTTCACACGTATACGCTGCCGGGTGAGTACCTGGTAAAAGTATTGGTCACACACTCAGCGGGATGCACCCGGTCAGATAGTGTACTGTTGACAATTCAACCCCCGGTTCTTCCTCCTCTTGCTGATCTGAGTTATGATATAATAAATGAATGTGCCGGGATAGTAGAATTCCTTGATCAGTCCCTGTATAATCCTGTAACATGGTCCTGGAAATTTGGCGATGGTACGGAATCATCCTGCCGGAACCCTATCCATCAATATGCTACAGATGGAACATACCCGGTCAAACTGAAGGTTTCGAACGATTATGGTATTGATTCAATTGAAACAGAGATTCTTGTGTCACTTATGATTCCGGAAATTTCCCATGGTGAAAATCTTACAGTAACTGAACCGATCCACTTTACAGATACCGGATCAGGAGGAGCATCCTGGTTATGGTCTTTCGGTGACGGTGATACAGCCACGGGCAAATCACCAACTCACACTTATCAACAACCGGGTGAGTACCTGGTAAAAGTATTGGTCACACACCCAACAGGATGCACCGGGTCAGACAGTGCTTTTTTAATCATTCAGCCATTGATTCTTAGTCCTGATGCTATGTTTAGTTATGCAATGATAAATGAATGCACCGGTACAGTACAATTCACTGATCAATCCCTTCATGATCCTTCAACATGGTTCTGGAGATTTGGTGATGGTGCCATATCGTTAGACCAGAATCCTGTTCATCAATTTGGTAAGGGAGGAACCTGCCAGGTTAGCCTGAAGGTTACAAACGATTATGGCACTGATTCTTATATAGGAGAGGTATACATTCCCCGGATAGTAACGAAAATTTTCCATGGTGGAAATCTGACTGAAGGAGATACAATACAGTTTACAGATATTGGTTCCGGGGGGATGGACTGGCAATGGACTTTTGGTGATGGCGAAACGGCCTCTGAAAGGTCACCCGTTCACAGTTATGCTTTGCCTGGTGAATACATGGTGAAAGTGCTGGTGACAAATTCAACAGGATGCACTCAGACAGATAGTGTCTTATTGACAATTCAACCTGCGGTTCTTTTGCCGGTTGCCGGGTTGAATTATGTTATGATAGATAATTGTACCGGGCTGGTAAAATTCCTTGATCAGTCACTCAATGGTCCTGCAACGTGGCTCTGGCGGTTTGGTGACGGACAGGAAGAGACTATTCAGGATCCGGTCCATCGCTATGAGCAATCAGGAGACTACCAGGTTACACTCATTGCATCAAACGAGGAAGGAACTGATTCCGCAGGACTGACGCTGTCAATACATAATGTCACTGCTGAAATTTATTATGATAATCATGCAAATGCAGGAGACTCTGTTTTATTTACAGACCTGGGATCAGGAGGAACTGCCTGGATATGGGATTTTGGCGACGGGGATTCGGCATTTACCACATCAACATTCCACGTTTATGAAATCAACAACGAATATGTTGTCAGAATGACGGTTTTCAATAACTATGGCTGTGAATTAACGGAAAGTGCAATAATATCTGTAGCGCTACCAGTAGGAGTAACTGATCATGAACATTTTTCGGAATTAAAGATATTCCCGAATCCCACGGACGGCAAATTAAATATAATAATGTTTAAGCATACTGAGAAAGATCTTGTCCTTGACATCCTTGATCCGTCAGGCAGGATCATATTCAATTCGTCTGTTGAAGGTACAGGTCAGATCACAAAAGAAATCGATCTGTCTGTTTATGCAAGAGGGATGTACCTGCTCAGGATCTGGAATAATGATATGATATTAACCCGTAATATCATCATACAATAAGAGAAAGATTAACTAACTCATCCCAAATTTCTCCGGGTAATCTTTGGGATTGGATGGAAAGTTATCATTAAAATCATCAACTATTAATTAA
>CAZRHW010000482.1:0-3177 GCA_964599785.1 uncultured Bacteroides sp.
TCGTTAATCTTAAAATCGCTTGAGGCTGAGGAGAATGATGTTACAGGTTGCCGTTTCAATCATACTGCTTCATTTACCATCTCAATTTCTTTAAATCTGCAGAATTGCCGAAGTTCACGCGTGATATCTCCATAGCAAGTAACGCGGTGTAATCCGTGTGACCAGTTTTTCCATAAGTTTGTCACATTGCCATCAACTTTTACAGCAATCTTAGTCCTGCATCCCCGGTCATATTCCGGCCCAACGGGAGTATCAACGATCTCACCGGTAAAATAGGGAATCAGGTCTGTTCCAACAAGTATCGCCTGGGTTACTTTCTGGCCAATCCGCATCTCTACCTGTGTGACAACCCCTTCCTGCCGTTCCATGATCGAACGCAGATAGTAAGGAGCTGCAGGTCCCCCCGGGCCATCCATTCTTGTTGATCCGAGGCAATGAGCAAGAATGATGGTGTTATTGGATTCATCAATAGTCGGATCGCTGATAAAACCGGGTTTACCCGATAAACCCTGGTATAAAATATGTGTCATGGCACTGCGCAGATCCGATTCACATATCCCACCTAATCCCATATCATTCAGCCTGGTAAAACCAATACACGGATAAGCATAAGCCTGGCAAAGAGATTCGAACATGCTGCCATAGCAATCGGCAGTGATCACAGTTGCTTCCTCCTCATCCATTAACTTTTCAAATGCAAGGGCCAGCTTGCAGGATTTAAAGATATCTTCTTCCGATGGCTCTATAATCTTTTTAGCCCCGTTCATCCATCTATCAGCCTCGGCCTGCGCATCATGATCACTGATAGCATGATATGAACCGATCACCCGGTCCAGCTCAATTTTTATGATCTCTGTACCAAATTTTTCTTTTACACTATCTGCATATTCGGAAAATGGATTGGTAGTGATATTCAGAATCCTGGCTTCTCCCAGGTGATGAATGGCCCGAAAAGGTTTGATAGCTGCAGCCAGCTGTGTATAATCACTGGAGAGTATACAATCCATTTTAGCCCCGATCGGTTGTTTCTGAAGATTGCCAAAATTTGACCATTCATGACCGGAAAAGGGAGTGGCAAAGATCATGGTGGGACGACCGGCACTGAGTATCTCATTTAAGATGGGAGATATTTCCAGGGTGAGATGTATAACCAGTATCCCGTCGACATTATTTAATTTTCCCTTTAAATTAACCACTTCATCGGGAGAAGTAACCAGCTCATCCACTACAAAATCAACATCATATAAATCATCCTTTAACTTCGCAAACTCCGCCTCATAAAACCCGATCTCATTCTCAAAGTCTAATTTCGGCTTGGGCCAAAGTCCCGCTGATGTACCCATATATAACCTGGCAACTTTAACTTTTGTTTTTCTGCAACCCGGGCTGATGATTTTCGGGCCCTTCAGGTTAAATCCAAATCCAAGAAGACCGGGATGGGCAAAACATATAGTGCTTCCGGCAGCTGTGAGCCGGATAAAGTCCCTTCTTTTTAAACATTCTTGTGTCATAATCGGATGTTTATTTAAACAGGTTTAATGTGACTTATTTTATGAGGTAAGATCTATATGGATTCTTTATTAAATATTTCTCGCAGATCCACCTACGGCGGACAAGTTATTCGCAGATTTTTGCACGGATTATCGTAAAAGATTGATACGCTCATTTGCGTAAATCAGCGTCATAAATTTGCGGAAATCTGCGAGAGCTTCTTATAATATCTTCTGCAATTCCCCCCGGCAATAAATTATCTTATCCTGAATCCAATAACTAAGATATCGTCTATCTGTTCATAACCTTCAATCCATTCTTCCAGGTTCTTTTCCAGGATTATTTTTTGTTCTTCCATCGATTTTTGACTATTCTGAAGCAATAATTCCTTAAAAGGCCTGGATTTGAATTTTTCACCTTCCGGTCCGCCAAACTGATCCGGAAATCCGTCAGAAAATATATATATAATATCACCGGGGTGTAATCTGACCTCATGCATGGTGAAGTTATCCATTCTATAGTGTATACCAATGGGCATCCGGTCTCCCTTTATTTCATACAGAACCCGATCCTCAAACTCAAAGCGGCGGTTTTCTCCGGTCATTTCAATATCATTTTTTCTGACGAGACACAATGGGTTATTTGCACCGGAGAATTGAAGCTGCATCTTTTCAAAATCAACTGAACATAATGCTATATCCATACCATCCTTTTGTTCACCATATTCACCTTTCTGCTGTAATGCATCAATCACTTCCTTTCTGAGTTTCCGTAATATAACTGCCGGGTGGGTAATGTATTCTTTATTGACAATCTCATTCAGGAAGGCAGCACCCAGCATACTCATAAATGCCCCGGGAACACCATGTCCTGTGCAATCTGCAGCAGCGATTACCGCATGATCCTCCACCCTGGTCATCCAATAAAAATCTCCGCTTACAATATCCCTTGGTCTGTAAAGTATAAAGTTATCGGGTACAACATCATTGATCATTGGTTCATCGGGTAAAGTAGCCTGTTGAATCCTCTGTGCATAATTAATACTATCCAGGATTGCCTTTTTTTGTTTCTCAAGCAATTCATTTTGTTGAATTACAAAATTTCGTTGTGCCTCAATCTCATCCCGTTGTGAAGCAATCTCCTCATTCTGTTCCTGTAAGGTTTTATTTTTATCTTCAATCAGTTTATTTTTATGATTAAGGTCTTTATATGATGTTTCCAGGTTTTCAACCATATAGTTGAAATGCTCAGCAAGGGTGGTGAATTCATTTTCTCCCATCACCCTGACTCTTTGATGCAGTTTCCCGCTTGCTATCGATGTTGTCTTCCTCAACATGTCCCTCAGTATATACTTAAGGCTCCGCGTGGCCAGAATGAGTATTAGTAACAGGAGAGTCAGGAAAAACAATGTGATCAGAACCTGTTTTTTAATGATATTATATACCGGGACATTATGGTCTGTTACATCGGTTATGATTGAAATAACGACATCCTTAAAATATTGCGATGCATTGTCAAGCTTCAGAAAAGTATATTCGGCAGTATAAAGCCTCTGATCCTTCCTGAACCTTGCTTTGATATCAGTTTTCGATTTTTCAGCTTCAAGTACCAGGCTATCCTGATCTTCATACAATCCCGTATCATCAAGGAACCCTATCTGTAAGTTTTCACTAACAATCCAGAAAT
>CAZRHW010000483.1:0-3174 GCA_964599785.1 uncultured Bacteroides sp.
CTGCCATTGAAACGTTACTGAGGTAGTCGAACTTAAGATATTCTGTTTCAGGAATGACATTCATAAAAAGGTGGGAGCTGTCAACCACTGCAATTTTTTTAACATCTGTTTCTTCGACCTGAGCCAGCCAGGCAGGTATTACCATGAGTGCGGCAAACAGAAGCGGGCCAATGATGGACATGATGATAAATGATCTTTTGCGGACCCTCGTGACGTATTCCCTGGCGATGATGATCAAAATTTTTCTCATGACTTATTTTTCTTTCCTTCCTTTACGATACTGATGAAAATATCACGCATACCCGGCAATTCTTCATTAAATGAAAGGATTGTAACCATTGGTATCAACGCTGCCAGAAGTTCATTGGCCGGGGAATTATCCACTATCCTGATCCTGGCTATTTCATGGTCATCCCTTTTCGTGATGGATAGTATTTCGAAATGGCCATTTAATAAAGTCTTGATTTTATTGGCATCTCCCTGGAAGCCAATCTGATATGTGTTAGATTTATATTCTTTCCGGATATCTGATATATCGCCTTCAACAAGCCTGACACCATCGTCAATCAGGGTGATATGATCACAGAGTTCTTCAACAGATTCCATGTTATGTGTTGAAAAGATTATTGTTGATCCCTCCTTCTTGAGTGTGATGATCTCATTTTTCAGAAGGTCAACATTAATGGGATCAAATCCACTGAATGGTTCATCGAATATGAGGAGATCCGGTTTATGCAGGATAGTTACTATAAACTGAAGTTTTTGTTGCATACCTTTTGAAAGTTCTTCGACTTTCCTGTTCCACCACGACAGGAGTTCAAATTTTTCAAACCAGTACCTGAGCCTTTTAACGGCCTCTTTTTTTGGCATGCCTTTGAGTTGTGCAAGGTAGATAGCCTGCTCACCAACTTTCATTTTTTTATAAAGGCCCCGTTCTTCAGGAAGATAACCAATATTAAAAATGTTTTCCGGGAGAAGTTTATGTCCGTTAAAAAACAATTCTCCATCATCGGGGGCAGTGATCTGATTGATGATTCTCAGAAGCGTTGTCTTGCCTGCACCATTTGGACCGAGAAGACCATAAATACTTCCCTTTGGGACTGAGATTGAAACCCTGTCGAGTGCGAGATGATGAACGAATCTCTTAACTATATTGGTTGCTTTAAAAATTTCCATAAATTTACTTAAAGTAACTTTTCATTCTTTCAAAGAAATTTTTTTCCATCGCGTCCGGATTGGGTTTAAAATTCCGGGATTGTGATAATTTTTCCAGCAGTGTTTTTTCTTCCCGCGACAGTTCTTTGGGGATCCAGACATTAATGCTTACGAGCAGGTCTCCTTTCCCATATCCGTTCACATTAGGAAGGCCTTTATTCCGGAGTCTGAGTATTTTACCGGGTTGGGTCCCCGGTTCAATCCGGATTTTCACTTTGCCATCGATTGCAGGGATCTCCACCGCTGCACCCATTGCTGCTTCAGGTATGCTAATGAAGAGGTTGTAAAGGAGGTCATTTCCATCTCGCATCAGCTCCGGATGTTCTTCTTCATGAATCAGTACCAGAAGGTCGCCGTTAACACCTCCTCTTCTGGCAGCATTTCCTTTGCCGCTGACAGTCATCTGCATTCCTTCTCCCACACCGGCGGGAATGCTGATAGGAATAATTTCCTCACTTTTAACGATCCCTTCTCCGGAGCATTTAGGGCATTTATCGGCTATGGTCTTTCCTTCTCCATTACAGGCCGGACAGGTTGTTGTTGTTTGCATCTGACCAAGAAAAGTGTTGGCGATCCTGGTAACCTGTCCTGTTCCCCGGCAGGTGGAGCAGGTCGTGTGTCCGCTGGCATTTCTTGCTCCTGAGCCATTACATGCATCACAGGGGATGTATTTGGTGACTTTGATTTTTTTATCAACACCACTGGCGATTTCTTCAAGCTTCAGTTTTACCTTCACCCGGATATTTGATCCTTTGTTTATTCTTCTTGAAGATCTGCTGCTAAAGCCACCGAAGGGATTAAAAACATCGCCGAATATATCTCCAAAATTGGCAAATATATCTTCTATAGTCATGTTACCACCGCCGAAACCACCCCCGGCAGCACCACCCAGTCCTGCATGCCCATATTTATCGTACCGGCTCCGTTTTTGATCATCACTTAAAACCTCATAGGCTTCGGCAGCTTCTTTGAACTTTTCTTCAGCTTCCTTATTATCCGGATTTTTATCGGGATGATATTCCAGAGCTTTTTTCCGGTACGCTTTTTTTATGTCATCTTTCGAGGCGCTACGGGGGACCTGGAGAACATCATAATAGTCTTTTTTTGCCATTTTTTGGTCCTTGATATGTGTTAAAAGGAAGGATTATTCCCCCACAACAACCTTTGAGAATCTTATAACCCTGTCATTTAATCTGTATCCTTTTTCGATCACATCCACAATTTTTCCTTTCAGGTCATTTTTTGGTGCAGGAATTTTTGTTACAGCTTCATGGAAATCGGTATCAAATTCCTGGTGAAGGGCATTAATTTCTTCCACACCCTGCTGTTTCAGATAATCTTTGAATTTATTATACATCAATTCAATACCCTGCCTGACTGCATCACTATCCCGGGTTTCCTTTATGAATGTCATAGCTCGTTCAAAATCATCGATTACCGGCAGAATTTGAGACATGATCTCCAAACCGGCATATCTGGTCATTTCAATTTTTTCTTTCAGTGTTCTTTTTCTGTAATTATCGAAATCAGCAGATAGTCTCAGATATTTATCTTCCTGTTCTTTGAGTTTATTCTCAAGTTCTTTTTCTTTCGATGTCTTTTTTTGTCTGGTCGAAGGACTTTTATCTTTTGCTTTCATCTTTTCCACAGTAGTGCCTTCATCAACCGGAGATTTAAGATTCTCTTCAGTTTCCTCCTTTGGTCTGTCGGTCGTTTCCTTTTTTGTCATATTGAAAAATAATTGGGTTACAATGTAAACTGATCAATTTATACAAATGTTTTGCCAATCCGGTTATCAGGACAAAATGGCATATAATGTATTTGAGGCATTTATATTTACAAACTTTGTGTTGTGACACAATCTCAGCCCCTCTTCAGCCATATATTCTGCTATTGATCAATTGATTCTGGAGATTGATGCTCCGATATTATTCAGGCGGGTATCAATATTTTCGTATC
>CAZRHW010000484.1:0-3170 GCA_964599785.1 uncultured Bacteroides sp.
ATGCAAATGACCTCTGAGGAAAAAGCATATCTTCAGAAAATAAAGCGTCTTGCTTTTCACAGCGGACTCGATCTGATGGGGTTTTCAACACACCAGGGATTTATCTCTCCGGAAAAGGAATACAGGGAAGAGAATATCAGGTTGACCATTCACCAGATTGAACTTGCATACCAGCTTGGTATTCCGACCATGAGACTGAATACAGGAAGATGGGGTACCATCCGTTCATTCGACGACCTGATGGCCAATAAGGGAATCGAACCGGTACTCGAAGGCTATACTGAGGATGAGGGTTTCAAATGGGTGATTGATGCCATCGGCCAGTGCATACCCAAGGCAGAGGAATGCGGCGTTGTCCTGGGTCTGGAAAACCACTGGGGCCTTGGAAGAACAGCAGAAGGAGTCCTGAGGATCGTGGATGCCATCAATTCTCCATGGCTCATGATCACGGCCGACACCGGTAATTTCCTTGAGAAGACCTATGAACAACTGGAGATGCTTGCCCCCAAAACTTTCCTGGTCCAGGCAAAAACATATTTCGGCGGGGGTAAATGGTATTCCCTTGACCTGGATTATGATAAAATAGCCTCTATTTTTAAAAAATATAATTACCGTGGATACATTTCCCTGGAGTTTGAAGGTGGTGAATCACCCGAAATCGCAATCCCCAAAAGCCTGGCATTGCTGAAGGAAGCTTTTACATTTGATCTTTAATTTATTTTTATCACTAATTAAAAGAAAATGTCCCCAGCTCCCGATCATCCAAATATTGTCATTGCCGGAGCAGGTTTTGGTGGAATTACCCTTGCTAAGGCTTTAAAAAATCAACCTGTTAATGTAATCTTGATAGATAAACACAATTATCACACTTTCCAACCCCTTCTGTACCAGGTAGCCACGGGTGGACTGGAGCCGGACAGTATTGCCTATCCCGTTAGAAGAATATTCAGGAACTATAAAAATGTTTCCTTCAGGATGGCAGAGATTTTTAATGTGGACCCGGAAAACAAAATCCTTAAAACATCCATGGGAGATATTGTTTATAACTACCTGGTTATTGCAACAGGCTGCACAACCAATTATTACAATTTTGAACCGGTTAAAAGCAAGCTCCTTACCTTGAAATCAATTACTGACGCTTTAGATATCCGCAGCTTTATCATGCAGAATCTGGAGGAAGCATCAGTTGTCAGGGATCCATTGAAACAAGAATCATTGATCAATATTGCCATCGTTGGCGGTGGTCCTGCCGGCATTGAAATAGCCGGAACACTGGCAGAAATGAAAAAATATGTATTGCCAAAAGATTTTCCTGAATTGGATTTAAACAGGATGCATTTGTATTTATTCGAGGCTGCCCCTGAATTGTTATCTGTCATGTCGGATGAAGCATCAGAAGCCTCACTGCAATATCTTCAGAAAATGGGTATTAATATTCATCTCAACGCAAAAGTCAAAAGCTATGATGGTTTTAAAATAATACTGGAAGATGGGAGTGAGTTTCAGACAAATACAGTACTCTGGACTGCAGGTGTTAAAGGAGAATCTTTTCAGGGATTGCCTTCAGATTGTGTATTGCCGGGAAACAGATTAAGTGTAAATCAATTCAACCAGGTAAAAGGCTTTACCGATATTTTTGCCATAGGAGATATCGCCGCATGTATTTCAGATGCCAATCCAAAAGGATTACCCATGTTAGCTCCGGTTGCCATTCAACAGGCAAGGCAACTTGCACTTAACATTGGTTTGCTTATCAGGAAAAAATCATTGGTTCTCTTTCACTTTCATAATAAAGGAATAATGGCAACTGTCGGTAAAAAGAGAGCTGTGGTCGACCTTCCGAAATGGAAGTTCCAGGGTCATTTCGCCTGGTTTGTGTGGATGTTTGTACATATTATGTCCCTTGTCGGTTTTAGAAATAAGTTAGTTACCTTTATCGACTGGTCAATGAATTACTTTAGTTATGACAGGCCATTAGGCTTAATTATTCGTCCTTTTAAAAAACGTGAATAATGCATGTTATATTAATATATGCAGGAATATTAATCGGTGTTCTGCTTGAAGGTGAAATGATCATGCTTTCCTCAGTCATAGCAGCTCACCGGGGTTACCTGAATCTCTGGATAGTGCTGGGAATCGGTTTCGCAGGTACTTTATCCGGAGATTGGTTTTATTTTTTCCTGGGAAGATCCAAAGGGAAAATTTGGTTTGAGAAAAAACAGAAAATAAAAGCCAAAGTTGAAAAAATAACTGAGAGGCTTCAGAAATATCCAATATTGGTTATCCTGGCCTATCGGTTTATTTATGGTTTCAGGACTGTTACTCCTATCATTATTGGTACCAGTAATATCAGGACAATATCTTTTTTGACTTTTAGCTTAATAAGTACTTCCCTGTGGTGCCTGATATATGGCTCACTGGGCTACCTGTGTGGAGAAATTATCAAAACCCGTCTGGCACATATAGAAGACGTAGAACTGTATATAATTGGATTTCTTATTTTAACCGGTATCTTAATATACTTCATCAAAAGAAGAAGAAAATATCATTTAGCTTTAATAAAGTGATTTTGTTTTGTGTACATGATTTATCCAGGAAACATATGCATCAGGATTATTTCTGGCGCATTGTCTAGTTTGAACGAAAATATGAATGACGGTTTATATAATCACACAACCTGATAATTTATTTGCATCATTATCCTTTTTCAATCCCGTTTCGAAAGCCATGTTACATTCTCTGTCATTAATTTCAGGTTCAACACCACACTTATTTGGGATTCGTATTGAATTTTTTTTGTTTGCGCTAACGCTTGCCGGGGTTGCAATTTTTCACCGCCATACCATGTATGTTGCCCTTACAGGACTATTCGTCATACTGGTATTTAAATATCTGACTGTTCCTGATTTTTCTATTATTCATCATATCGCGGGTTACCAGGAAGGGGAAGGTGAATGGCGAACTTTGCTGAACCTGGCAGGATTGCTGCTGGGTTTTGCCGTTCTGTCGAGACATTTTGAACTTTCCGGAGTTCCCGACAAACTGCCCCAGTACCTTCCAAATGACTGGAAAGGAGGCCTTTTGCTTCTTCTTATCATCATGATTTTATCCACTTTCCTGGATAATATTGCCTCTGCGATGATTGGCGGCAGCATCGCCCTGGTGGTATA
>CAZRHW010000485.1:0-3161 GCA_964599785.1 uncultured Bacteroides sp.
AAATCAGTACCGATATAGGGCAGCTTCGCTGCCGCTATATCTGATTTTATGTTAATCAGCAAGCTGAGCGCAAATTCTCAAGTTGAGCGGATTTGTCCTATAATTAATATTATGTTAAATACAAAATATAAATACCAAGGGGAAGCATCTTTCTGCCTCCCCTCTTAAATTATTGTTTTTCAAACTCAAACTCTTAACCCACTCTAACCTGGAACCAGGAACCATTTATTCCTACTCACACTCTCAACCCTCACCTAACCAGGAACCAGGAACTGAGAACCAGGAACCATTTCTTCTTACTTACACTCTCAACCCACACCTAACCAGGAACCAGGAACTGAGAACCAGGAACCATTTCTTACATTTCCGAAAGCTTTTTCTTCACTTCCTCATATTTGTCCAACATCTGTAACCTGTAGTAGATCGTCTGCAGTGTTTCAAGGGCCGCACGTTCTGTTGGATTGATCTCGTAAGCTTTTTCCATCGGCGGGATCGCTTTCTTCAGCTCCTCATCAGCCTTTGCCTTCGCTGCATTATAAGCTTTCAGATCCTCAATCTTATTGGCTTCTTCGTATAACTCAACAGCATTATTATAATAAAGCGCACCAATGTTAAAATAGGCATTGAAATAGTTCGGGTCAACGCCAAGTGCTTTATTATAACTTTCCATCGCTTTTTCCTTGTCACCTAACTTTTCATATAAGGTGCCCTGTGCAAAATATATCGATGGATTAGTGGCTTCCTGTTGCTCTGCAAGTTCCAGGTATTCAAGCCCCTTTTCAGCATCGCCGGAAACCAGGTAATAGTTTACTATCTCTATGAGTATCAACGTAGTATCGGGATATTTCTGATATCCTTCCTCAAGTATCCTGATGGCTGCATCCGGGTCATGAATAGAGTCATACTCAGTTTTCAGGAGGTAATATGCATCACTCCCGCCATAACCCAGATCAATGGCTGTACGGAAATATTCAATCGCCTTCTTGTGATTGCCGGCATTCCTGGCTGCCAGGGCTGTGTTATAAACGATTACCGTATCCAGTTGTCCTTCATAAACCCTTGTATTATTGATCCTCATGATATCTTCAAAAGCTTTCAGTGCACCGTTGTAGTTCCTTTTGTTAAAGCCCATGACAGCTTTGCTTTCGAGCTGTATTTTCAGCCTGTCAAAATTTTCTTTGATCTTTTTATCAAGTTTCCCGTCTTCATCAAGTTCAAGCGCTTTTTCATATGCTCCAATGGCTTCAGGTAACGGATCGGGATGTACGACCTGTTTCTCGTCCCAGTCAACAAGGACATCATTTTCGAAGATCAGGTCTATTCTATCATATACATACACCTGACGAACAACACCACCCTCCTCAATTGTCTTCACTTCCTTCGGTTCATTCAAAAACAGCTTGGCTTCTGTTGAACCCATACCCAGCCTCACAAATTCAGTATTCACATCATTGATGTCCTGCAAAAGCTCACCCCTGCTGAACCAGGTTTTTGAACTGGAGGACTTTTTTGGATTCTTGATGTCTTCATTGCTTTTCTCCAGTTTCTTTGTCAGGACATCAAAATTGAGTGTCGGCGTCGCCATTTCCTGTGCATGTGAGATAAGAAAGCTGGTAATCAAAAAGATAGATAAAATAAGTTGTCTCATTTTATTATAAATTAAATTAAAAATTGATCTTGCCGTAAAAATAATTCTTTTTGCTTAATTGGTTCAAATTCCTTGCCAAAAAATTGATATAGTTCCTGGTTCCTGGTTCCTGGTTCCTGGTTAGGTGTGCGTCGCCGGTGTGCGTTTGTTTGGATTTATGTTCAATTCAGCTGAGGTGATATTCCTTCAATGTAATGTTTCCAGGGATTCCCATTCTTAACACCGGATTATATAATTATCGGGCTCAGGAATTACCTTATTTCGATTTTCAGTCTTCTTATGAATCCTGTTCCCCCTCATCTTCCTCCTCATAACCCTGCACTTTTGTTACCGCTGCGATAGAATCCCCATTGCGTAAGTTAATCAGTTTAACTCCCTGCGTGGCACGTCCCATAACCCTCATATCACTTACCGGCATTCTGATCGTGATGCCCGATTTATTAATGATCATAAGATCATCTTCCTCCTCCACCGATTTAATGGCTATTAATTTACCTGTTTTCTCTGTAATATTGATCGTTTTCACACCAACACCACCCCTGTTGGTTCTGCGGTAATCTTCGATCTTTGAACGTTTCCCGGATCCTTTTTCAGAAACGACTAGGATATCCTGATCAAAATCTTCAAGGCAGACCATGCCGATAACCGCATCATCAGGCATGCGTGATAATTTTATTCCCCTTACGCCTGCTGCAGTACGTCCCATAGGGCGAACGGTACTTTCAAGAAAACGGATGGCTTTTCCTGATCGGACTGCAAGGAGAATCTCATTTTTACCATTTGTAAGCCGGGCTTCAATGAGATTATCTCCCTCCCTGATGTTTATAGCTACAATACCACTCTGCCGGGGCCGTGAATAGGCTTTCAGTGATGTTTTCTTGATTGTTCCCTTCGCCGTACATAATACAATAAAATTATGTTCAATATATGCTTCGTCATCCAGGGTTTTAACATTGATGAAAGCCCTTACCGTATCGAGAGGATCAATGTTGATAAGGTTCTGTATGGCTCTTCCCTTCGAAGTTCTTGTCCCTTCAGGTATTTCATATACTTTAAGCCAGAAACATTTACCATTTTGAGTAAAAAAGAGCATTGTATTGTGCATTGTTGCACTGAAAATATGTTCAATAAAATCCTCTTCCCTGGCCGTGGAACCCCTGGAACCGACTCCTCCCCTGCCCTGTGTCCTGTATTCTGTCAGCGGTGTACGCTTGATATAACCCAGGTGTGAGATGGTGATCACCATCTCGTCATCAGCATAAAAATCCTCAGGATTAAATTCTTCAGCATTCGGAACAATTTCGGTCCTCCTGCTATCTCCGTATTTCTCCCGGATCTCAATCATTTCATCCTTAATGATTTTCATCCTGAGCCCCTCATCAGCCAGGATCTGCTTATAGTATTCGATCAGATTCAACAACTCCTGGTACTCTTCTTTGATTTTTTCACGCTCAAGCCCCGTCAGACGTTGCAATCTCATTTCGAGGATTGCTTTGGCCTGTACCTCCGTGAG
>CAZRHW010000486.1:0-3153 GCA_964599785.1 uncultured Bacteroides sp.
GATAATAAAGTTCCCGGCTCGTCCCAAAGTGCTATATACGGGTATTGTAACGTACCTTCTGAGCCGCCTGTTTTCAGGTCTATATTGATCCCTGTGGTTGTCGCCTGAAATTTAAACCAGACATTGTAGTTCGGGCCTGTATTCCAGCAACCCGGCCGCACCCCGTCAGGTGTTCCGTAAATTGTAGTGTATGCTTCTTCAGGAGAACACCAGTTATTTAAATCACTTATTTCGTAAGCACCCTCTTTAAAATCATTTGAAACAGTATCATCCACACAAAGGGTAAAAGTTCCCCTGTATCCTGCTGCACCATAATTATCCACAGAAATGTAATACCATGTCCCGACTGTCAGTCCTGTTGCACTGGCTTGTATATCACTGTATTGTGCTGTATACCTGGCACATCCGAGTTGTGTATTCACGGCATCCCAGATAGCAACATAAGGATACTGCATGGTACCCTCGTCTCCTCCTACCTTCACATCCACAGTCACATAGCTTTTGGTTGCCTGAAATGTGAACCACCGGTTATAGTTCGGCCCGGTGTTCCAGCATAATCCACTTAACTCATCACCTGATGCGCCAAGAGTGGAATAAGCTCCATCAGCAGAGCACCAGTTATCGATGTCATCAAGCACCCTTGCACCTGCCTTGAAATTATAATCTCTTACCTCTGTATACTGCGTATCTGAGCTGGCGCATCCAAAAGCATCTGAATAGTCATAAATGATTTCATGTACCCCAACACCGGCCAGTGCGGGATCAAAGGTGTTACCAACAATGCCGCTTCCGCTGAAAGTGCCCCCCACAGGAGAACCTGTCAGGGTAACTGCTCCGTCATTTACATCATATAAGGTGTCCAGTCCCGAAAAAGAAACTACAGGGAGAGTATGTACGGTAGTGCCCTGAATATCAGAATCCGAACATCCTTCTGCATTGGTATAGAAATAAGTGATGGAATGGATCCCTACACCGGCAGCAGCAGGATCAAACTGGTCATCTGTAATGCCGTCACCTGAAAAAGTGCCGCCCGGAGGACTGCCGGTCAGTGTAACCGGACTGTCATCTTCACAGTAATCAGTTGCGAGACCTGAAAAACTGACAACAGGTAAATCAAAAATATCCAGGGCAAAAAAGGAGGAATCCTTCGCTCCGCATGAATTGGTCTCAACCACCTTAACCGACCCGGATATACCGCCAACAGCGCTCCATGTCACATCCAGATTATTCGGCCCGTCGATAAGGCTTACAGGTGTGCCGTTATCTATTGTCCAGGTATAAGTAGATCCTACATGATCTGCAACCGAATAATTAACGATATCTCCTGCACAGACACTATCATCGGCGGGAACTATCGGAGTGGTTACAGGAGGTATACAAAGATCGCACTGAATCGTAGCCACCCATCCGGCCCTGTTTAGTGTTCCATTCGATTTGAAATTTAATGTCATAGCCGTATCCGTGGCGTTCACCATAAACGATAAGCCTTCACCGGAATAAGCCCCAATAAGTGGAAAAATCTTCGATGGTCCGTCATAAATGAAAAGCGTATCGCCGGCCCTGATCTCAAAAACGGTGAAATTCAATCCCATAGTGCCTCCATTGTTGGAGGAGAAGGTGACAGTATAATTTTCGTTGTTGCCGTAATTAGTGCCAGCACCTCCGCTGTCATAAAAAGTACCGGAACAGGTGGTAACGGTATCTCCATCTACCAGGTCCATCCGGTATACCTGGGATAGGATAGACGCGTTAATTACAAAAAAGGTAAATAAAGATACTATGGTGATTCTTCCAAGCAATTTAAAACAATATTTGTATATATCTGTATTTCAATACATTAATAAATTAAACCATAACTATTCAAAACCTGAACATCCTGATACAATAAAAAAAAATTCAAATTATGATAACGTGATGTGCTATTAAAGACGATGATATTGATAATCAGGTCTTTATAGAGCAGCGCCGCTGGCGCTGCTCTATAAAAATTTCATACTCAACAACTTACATTATTCAGTAGCACAACGCGTTATGATATATATAGATGAAGACTAATCATTTACTCATTTAGTTGCAATCATAATGATCAGATACTAATGAGAGAAAAATTATCCATAATACACAATATGCACAAAGACATAAATATTTGTAAAGTTGACAAATTTATTAAATAATCTTTATTATCAGCCAGATACAGTTATTAACAAAGTGTGAATTATGCTGATATTACAGGGAAAGTCATTAATTTTACCTTCAACCTAATATAAGAAAAATTTGATTAACTATCAGAAATGATACATAAACGTTATCCTGAAGGAATTGAATGGGTATAAATATTCTATCAGGTTTGAAAAGCAATCACTCATAAAGAATCAAAAATAATCATTAAATCAACAAACCGGATTATTGTTATCAAAACGTTTTATATTACTTCGACTATATTCTGCTATAAATTGTTGCAAATAAAAGCGGGGGGCAATCAAGATTGTCCGATTGAATTGTGCTAAAAAAAACAGTAGTTCAAAAAGGATATACTTATTTTTAAGAAAAATACAAGTTCAAACATTTTTACAGATTCTTTATCTCTGCAATCAGCTTCTGAAGAGTATCCTTAGCACTCCCAAACAGTAAATTTGTATATTGGTGAGTTTGGATTATGGGATTATGAGTGTATTTCTATTATCTGTCACGACCATTACAACAACTATTTATTGCCTTGCGCCCTGCGCCCTAAGCCTTGTGCCCCATGCCTGTTGCCCGATGCCATTACGTCCATTAACAACAGAGTACACAGAGAACCACAGAGAATACAACTCTGTGGCACTCCTTTAAACTCTGAGTCCTCTGTGGTTATATCACACCCTTTACCCAAACACATCAGGAACCAGCCATCAAAGAGTCCGGTTGTCAACCGGACTTTTCTGTATCATCCAACGCAGATGCAACTGCCGATTAACAATCGACAGAACTCACCTTCACACTCAAACCTCCTACCCACACCAACCGGGAACCGGAAACCATTTTGATGATTGTATTTTCGTAGAATGAATATAAATATGATCCGGCTAAACAATTTCCGGAATTTCCTTATCCGATTTTTTATATATTTAAACGTTTGAGCTGCCTGATTAAGTTTAGGTACTTTTTACTTTT
>CAZRHW010000487.1:0-3151 GCA_964599785.1 uncultured Bacteroides sp.
TTATATCGCCACAAAATTGTGCCATCATTCGCATCAATTCCATAAATAAAACTGGGTGTCAGACCGGTATGCTTTTTAAAAGCCGTATTGAATACTGATTTTGAATTGAACTGCTTTGTCTTCTGTTATGACCCTGAGACAGTAAGAAAATAGCAAACAATAAACACTGAAAAGTGATTATGAAATGAAATATATTCTTAATCTCATGCCACATGGATACAAAGATAATCAACTGTTGTACGATTGAAAAATTATGTGATTGCATTTTAGATTGTTTATTATAACAATTTAAAACCATAAAAAATGTTCATAAAAAAAGGCAAAAAATGAACAATGTATTATAAAAATGATTACAATTGCACTCGATTATGTAACGCAATTATTGATTATTATTATTTTGATTATCAATAGTCTACAAATATATTATACTAAAGATAAATTATTCATTTATTTAGAAAATGAAATCACAACATTTGATTTCATTGACCTCATCTATGAATGAGGAAAATGAGACAGAGCCTCCGGGTCCATACCCACCCTCCGGAGTTCTTCCCCTGAAAACAAAAATTGACCGAAAGACTCATCCTGTCATTCCTGTCAGCGTGGGATCACAGAAATTCATGAGATATTATTCTCCGTTCATCACATCGAATGAATGGAATGACTGGAGATGGCAATTAAAAAACAGTTTTACATCTCTTCACCAGCTCGGTAAGATCTTAAAACTGACTGAGAAAGAGATGTTTTCAATTTCAGGAAAACAGAAGCTGCCTTTGAGGATTACACCTTATTTTGCAAGCCTTCTTGATCCTGAAGATCCCGGGCAGCCCCTTCGCCGTACTATTGTACCCGTGCATGAGGAACTTATAACAACTCCCGAAGAGAAGAATGATCCGTTAGAAGAGCAAAATCAAAGTCCTGTTCCACAGCTCGTTCACCGTTATCCCGACAGGGTGTTGTTCCTGACCACCGGATTTTGTGCTGCCTATTGCAGATATTGTACCCGTTCACACATGGTGTCAAAGAAGGATAAGTGTCATTCCAGTGTTACGGATTGGAATGTTGCCATTTCATATATCAGGCAACATACTGAAATTCGTGATGTTATTCTTTCCGGAGGAGATCCGCTTACATTATCCGACAACCGGCTTGAATACCTGCTCAGCAACCTGCGGGTAATTCCTCATGTCGAGATCATCAGGATAGGTACCAAGGTCCCTGTCGTGATGCCTCAGCGAATTACCCCATCACTCGTTAAAATGCTTAAAAAGTACAATCCTCTGTACATGAGTATCCATTTCACGCACCCCGATGAAATTACTCCTGAATCTTTATTTGCGTGTAACCTGCTTGCTGATGCCGGTTTCCCGCTGGGGAGCCAGACTGTGCTCCTGAAGGGTATAAATGATAATGTTGAAGTATTTAAAAGGCTCGTGCAATCATTGCTGAAAATCAGAGTCAGGCCTTATTATCTTTACCAGTGTGATCCTATTCCCGGTTCTTCCCACTTCCGGACTCCTGTTGCGAAAGGACTTGAAATTATCAGGGGATTGAGAGGATTCACTTCCGGTTATGCCGTCCCGCACTTCGTAATTGACGCCCCGGGTGGAGGAGGTAAGATACCACTTCTGCCGGAATATGTGACAGGCAGGGATGACCAGGGATATATCCTGGTGAATTACAATGGAAAGACTTACAGGTACCCGGAGACTGAAGGATAATAAAAAGTAATCGTAAAAAATGTTATTTACTTAAAATCTACTATGATCGTTGGTATAACTTACGACCTTCGGGATGAGTATCTCCGGATGGGTTACAGCGAGGAGGAAACAGGGGAATTTGACAGGATAGATACAATAGAAGCTATTGAAACCACCCTGCAAAGTCTCGGGTATGAAACTGACCGTATCGGGCATATCAGAAACCTGGTAGCCCGTTTGAACCATGGAGACCGGTGGGATCTTGTTTTTAATATTGCAGAAGGAATGTTCGGAAGTGGCAGGGAAGCACAGGTTCCGGCACTGCTGGATGCATACCAGATCCCATACGTTTTCTCTGGGCCCCTGGTTCTGGCACTTACACTGGATAAAGCATGGACCAAAGTGATCGTCAGAGATGCAGGAGTTCCGACTCCCGACTTTTTCGTTGTGGAAAAACCCGAAGACATTCAAAAAATTAACCTTCCCTTTCCCCTTTTTGCCAAACCTCTTGCTGAAGGTACTGGCCTGGGTATCGATTCGGATTCCGTGATTAACGAACCTGTTCACCTGAAAACCCGCTGTAATTATCTGCTGAAAAAGTATCATCAGCCTGTAATCGTGGAGCGTTTCCTGAGCGGAAGGGAATTTACTGCAGGAATCGTTGGTACTGGCGACGATGCCCGTTGTATCGGAGTAATTGAGATCATCCTGAAACCCAACGCGGAGGAAAATGTGTATTCATTTGTCAATAAAGAAGAATGCGAGGAACGGGTTATCTATGCATTGACTGATGCCGAAGCTGTTAAAGCCTGCACACCATTGGCCATGAAAGCCTGGAAAGCTATCAGGGGAGAAGATGCAGGCAGAGTCGATATCCGCTTTGATGACAAGGGAAAACCACATCTCCTGGAAGTCAATCCGCTTTCAGGGATCCATCCGGAACATTCTGATCTGCCAATACTTGCTAAACTTCATGGGATTAAATACCGGGAACTTATGGAAATGATCATGAATTCTGCTGTTCAAAAGGTGAGGTCAAAAAGGTATGAAAAAAGCTCTCCTGCTCATAAATAGTATTTCTGAAAATCCGGGTAAAGATGAACTGGATGTGCTCGTTCAGGCTGAAGCAGTGGAAAAATCATTGGATATCCTTGATTTCAGGCATCATCGCCTGTTTTTCGATCTCAATCTTGAAAATACCCGTCTGATCCTGCAGAATGACCCCCCGGATGTGGTTTTCAATCTTGTCGAAACCGTTGCAGGAAGAGGTGACCTGATCTACCTTGCTCCCACATTGCTTGAAAGCATGGAAATACCATTTACCGGATCAGGATCCTATGCCCTTCTTATAACTACCGATAAGATAAGGACAAAAAAAATACTTCGGGAAAACGGCATCCTCACCCCCGACTGGTTTGTACAAAATGATCCGGGAAAACCTGATAAACGGA
>CAZRHW010000488.1:0-3144 GCA_964599785.1 uncultured Bacteroides sp.
CATCGGGTTGGTACCGGATACCTCCATGGCATCGATCTGATCCGTAACCCGCATTGAACCAAGCTCGGCACCAAGGCCCGATCCAACTTTGCCGGCAAAAATAAGGGCTGTAATCACAGGACCAATCTCACGAAGGATCGAGACGCAGATCAATCCCGGAAGTTCTGCCTCTGCTCCAAGGTCTGCAAGCATTGGCCAGGTCTGCAGAGTCAAGACCAATCCCATGATAAAAGCCGTGATGCTGATCAATGCCAGTGTTTTATAGCCAATAAGATAACATTGCCGCGCACTTTCTTTTCCCTCAAAAGGCCTCCGGAATATTTCATGGAAAGCCCGTCCTGCAAACACCGTTGTTTCTCCCAGTTCATGGAAAAAATCGTGAAAATTGCGGGTCAATTTATTTTCTGAGACATCATTTTTCATTCTGTCATCCCATGATTTTTAAAAATACAATAAAAGAGATTATGATAAATCCATGGCAGGGCTTGCCAGCCTGAGATAATAAATTTATAACATTTTGGCATCTCCTATAAAAAAACCATTAAACTGAAAAGCATGTGACTAAATAACTATAATGGTTCAGAATTTATAACGTTTCAGAATGATATAAAATTACTAAAATTTAAAGTGTTATTAAAAAGCAATAAAAGACATGATATTTTATCCAAAATAAGTTTACTTTTGCATGGCGAAAAAAAATACTCATGGACGATTATCACCGACGATTATTCATTAACTGACTTCCCTGAGATAGTATCATATATCTCCGGGAATTTTAAAGAAAGGAGGTATATGACATGATTACCTACTGGCAGATGATAAATTCAGGCCTGCTTCCTCTGAGCACTTTCGAAAAAGGTAGTATTATTAATGTAGTTGCACCGTCTGAAAACGAACTTAACATTTTAAAAACCACCTTTAAGGTTCCTGATGATTTTATTCACGATATTATGGATATCGATGAAAGATCCAGGATGGAAATCGATGAAGGCAGGCTTTACATTATCTACAGGATCCCGATCCATAATTCGAATAACGGGGTGCCTTTTTCAACCGTTCCCCTCGGCATCGTGTTAACAAAGGAAAATATGATTACTATTTGCAGCAGGAGCTGCGAAGTACTGGATGATTTTTTCAGCAGGTCAAGGAAAAATATTGAACTGAACAATTATTTCGAATTGATCCTGAATCTGTTTATCCGGACAACCTTCTTTTACCACAGGTATCTTAAACAGATCAACCAGGAAACAAGCCGGATTGAACAGGATCTTGCGATATCAACCAAGAACAAGGAGTTGCATAAATTACTCAAGATGGAAAAATGCCTTGTTTATTTTACCACATCCCTCCGTTCAAATGATATGCTGATAACCAAATTAAAAAACTCAAAGTTTACCTCAACAAAAGAGTATAATATCTCCGAATTATTTGACGAAGCGCTGGTTGAAAACAGGCAGGCTATCGAAATGGCAAACATTTACAGCGATATCCAGAGCGGGATGATGGATGCTTTTGCATCGGTGATATCCAATAATTTGAATATTGTCATGAAACAGCTGACCATCGTAACGATTATGTTAATGATACCAACTCTGATTGCAAGTTTCTTCGGAATGAACGTACCGAATTTTATGGAAACGAATAAGCTGGCTTTTGCCGGGATCCTGGTTTCTTCCGCGTTATTAACAGTTATAGGTGTAATATTGTTTAAGAGGAAGAAATGGATGTAGTATTTAGATTTCAGATAATTATTCTTTCCCCACTGCGATAATATAGTGTTGTGTACGGAAGAAAATGGCTCCGTTGGTGATGGCAGGTGTAGCCATACAAATATTCCCCATACTGTTCCTGGACAGAAGTTCATATTCGGGTCCCGCTTTTACAACAAATACATCCCCATTCTCGGCAGTAAAATAGAGTTTGTCATCAGAAGCTATGCCTGATGAAGTAACTCCGCCGGTTACTCCGAGGGTTTCGCGGTATTTTATTTCCCCGGTAGTTGCCTGAAAACAGGTAAGAGATCCATTCATCCTGCAATTATAAAGGTAATCACCGTAAATCAGGGGGGTTTGCATATAAGCGCCTCCACGTCTGATACTCCAGACAATAAATTCGTTGGAGGTTGAATCGTCTTCCAGGGTGATATCACCTCTGGCATCCGGTTTAACAACATAAATAGGTGAATATCTTCCGTGTGCATTATTAATAAAGATCAGGTCGTGGGCAATAACGGGCGTCGGAGCCGGAGCATCTCCTCCACCACTTATTTTCCATATCTCTTTACCGGTATCAAAATCATAACCTCCAATGTGACGGTATCCGTTAACAATGATCTGTGTTTCTCCATCTTTTTCACAGATGGCGGGAGTAGACCATGTTGATACCTCGTCACGCGGTGTACGCCAGATATCCTGACCGGTTTCTACATCAAACATAGCAAGGAAATCATCTCCCGTAACATCACATTGAATAATTACCTTGCCTTTATGGATCACCGGTGAACTGCCAAATCCCCATTCAACTTCAGGATCATCATACGGGCCGGCATTTAATCTGCCCAGATCCTTTTTCCAGAGCAGGACTCCTTCAAGGTTATAACAAAACAAGCCTTCCGAGCCAAAGAAAACCACCAGGTGTTTTCCGTCTGTCGCAGGGGTGGAGCTTGCATGAGAGGATTTTGTGTGTCGTTTGGTTTTAGGGACACCTCTGTGTGCAAGCTGTTCCCATATGATCTTACCCGAATTTTTATCCAGGCAGTATACCCTGAATTCATGGACAGTTTCATCATCCACCATATCAATATCGCCATACAATCCGACCTTCAGATAATCCTCACCTTTTCCGCTAACAGCGGTAGTGATAAATAGCTTATCTTCCCATATCACGGGACAGGAATGGCCCAGACCGGGAACAGGAGTTTTCCATTTAATGTTTTCACCTGTTTCCACATCCCAGGTTACAGGCGTATTGGCATCATCCAGTATGCCTGTTGCATAAGGTCCCCGGAAACCGGGCCATTGCTGCATGTAATCGGTTTGGGAGTAACAAATGTGAAAAGTTAAGATTGACAGGATAACAGTAAAAAGGTGTGATTTTGAAAACATGGAATTTACCTAAAAGTACATTAATATTTTTACCACTAAG
>CAZRHW010000489.1:0-3143 GCA_964599785.1 uncultured Bacteroides sp.
TGTTAAATTCAAGGCTGGCAGCGAACTGTCAGGTGCTGTCTAAAAAATATCAAAATGTTAAAAGAGGAGCACTTGGTGCTCCTTTTTTTTTACCATCTGCATGTCAGGATCCGACAACAAACTGATCACATACCTCTCGGATTTTATTACGCCAAGAAGAAAACAACTGATGAATGAAGTCCTGGAGAAAAGGACCAGGTATATCACTGTCGCACTCGAGGATATCTATCAACCTCATAATGCCAGCGCTGTCCTGAGAACATGCGAATGCCTCGGGATACAGGATGTGCATGTGATAGAAAATAAAAACAGGTACCAGGTCAATCCTGATGTTGTGCTCGGTGCCACAAAATGGATCACCCTGAAAAGATACAACAGTGACGGCAACAATACACCCGCCGCTGTTGATCACCTCAGGGCAAATGGCTACCGGATTATTGCAACTTCACTGTCGGATAAAGCAGTCCGGCTTGATGAGTTCGACCTGGAGAATGGCAGGATAGCTGTCTTCTTCGGGACCGAATTAACCGGGCTGACAGATGAAATGCTTGACATGGCAGATGGATTATTGAAGATCCCTGTTTATGGCTTCACCGAAAGTTATAATATATCGGTGTCGGCTGCGATCATCCTTTCCCATCTTGTTCATCTTCTTCGTAAATCTTTCATATCCTGGCAGTTATCACAAACCGAAAAAGAAGAAATCATGCTTCATTGGTTAAAAAAATCTGTCAGACGTGCCGATCTCCTCGAAAAAAAATTCCGCGAATCAGAATGATTTCATGAATATTTGCATCACGGTAATCCGGAAAAAGATTATTTTCTGATTCAATTATTAGATTCTAAATAATTTTTTATCTTTGATAAACTTGATGAATCGGGTGATTAAGCTCAAAATCTGTTTGATTAATAACACGAGACGGAATGAATTGTATTATAATTGAAGACGATCCGCTTTCAATAAGAATAATCCAGGAATTTATACGAAAAACAAACGAACTGAGTCTGGTTCATACTTTTTCAAATGCCATAGATGCGATCAATACCCTCCAGGATGAAGCAGACATCGATCTTATTTTTCTTGATATCGAACTGCCTGATATGGATGGTATAGAATTTCTTGACTCCATCACAGATCCCCCGGAGGTTATCATCATATCATCAAAAGGATTATATGCTGCCGATGCATTCGATCACGAGGTGACGGATTACCTCGTTAAACCGATCACTTATGCAAGGTTTTACAAAGCGATTCAGCGTGCACGCAAAAATATGGATAAAGAAAAACTGGATAAGATCGGCAGGAATGAAATATTTATTAAGAAGAATTCCACACTCGTCAGGTTAAAGTATGATGACATCCTCTGGATTGAAGCGCTTGAGAATTATGTGATCTTTAATACTTACTTTGAAAAATTCACCATTCATTTTACGATGAAAGCCATTGAACAGAAACTTCCCCAGGGTAAATTTACAAGGGTTCACAGGTCTTTTATTGTGAATACAAGCAGCATTGATGTGATCGAGGATAATTCTGTCCTGATCAAGGTTCAGGATGGAAACAAAACAATTCCGATTGGAAAATCTTACAAGGATAAGCTCATGGGCGATATTAACCTGATGATCAAATGATCCCTTTCAGTTCTCACCGGAATAATCCAATCCCTTATTCATGATCTCCAACAGGCAATTATTCCTCCAATTCGTTGCCCAGACCTCTGATACTCCCTATATGCTGGAGATTGAGAAAGCAGAGGGGATCTGGCTTTTCAGTGCCGATGGCAGGAGATATGCCGACCTTATTTCAGGTGTGTCTGTCAGCAACGTAGGCCACAATCATCCATCAGTCAACCAGGCTGTTAAGCGTCAAATAGACCGGCATACGCACCTGATGGTTTATGGTGAATATATCCAGGCTCCCCAGGTTCAGCTTGCCGCGTTACTTGCTGAAAACCTTCCCGGCAGACTTCAATGTACCTACTTTGTGAATTCGGGGAGTGAAGCCATCGAAGGAGCGATGAAAATATCGAAGAGGTATACCGGCAGGCCGGAAATCATTGCTTTCAAAAATGCATATCATGGCAGTACCCAGGGGGCTCTGAGTGTGCTGGGAGATGAATACTATAAAAACTCATTCAGGCCGCTATTACCCGGTATAAACTTATTGCAGTTCAATGATTTTGAGAATCTTAACAGGATAACCGGAGATGTTGCCTGTGTCATTGTTGAACCCATCCAGGCGGAGGCAGGCGTCCGTTTACCTGCTGATGGCTTTCTGCAAGAGTTACGTAAACAATGTACCCGGACGGGGAGTTTGCTGGTGTTTGATGAGATACAGACAGGATTTGGACGGACCGGGAAGTTATTTTCATTCCGGGATTATGATGTTGAACCCGATATCCTTGTACTGGCTAAAAGCCTTGGAGGCGGCTTTCCCCTTGGTGCTTTCATTTCGACACCCGAATTGCTTGCGCTTTTTAAATCCGATCCTGTCCTGGGTCATATCACTACTTTTGGCGGACATCCGGTTTCCTGCGCAGCAGGTATCGCCTCGCTCGAAGTTTTATTGCAGGACCGGCTGATTGAAAATGTCGGTGTGAGGGAACAATTATTCAGAAAAAATCTGACTCATCCGCTTATACGGGAGATCAGGGGTAAGGGGCTCTTACTTGCAGTTGAACTGGGTGATCAGGATTTAACGAAAAAAATGATCGGAAAATGTCTCGAAAAGGGAATCGTCACGGATTCATTTTTGTTCTGTAACACCGCCTTCCGGATCTCCCCACCACTGACGATTACTGAAGAGGAGATAACAGAAATATGTGGCAGGTTAAATGAAATCCTGGATGAAATATAATTAAATAAAATATTTCTCGCAGATTAGTGCAGATTAAATCGCTAATTTTCGCAGATAAAATTAACTGAATATTTGCTATCTGCGTGAATTTGCAAAAAAATTAGCGTAAATCTGCGAAAAACATTTTAAAAATAGATTATAAAATATCCTCCGGGAGTATTTAAAATATTAAAAGATTTATGAAATATATATTATTAATTTTATTGGAGTTTTGATTTTTCTTGTTTTTTTGTGTGGAATATCGGGTTTCTGTATGTGGTTGTGGTGTAGTGTTGGTGTTTTTGTG
>CAZRHW010000490.1:0-3142 GCA_964599785.1 uncultured Bacteroides sp.
ACTTTTGCCAAAATGTCAGCATAAGGAATAACAAGGTATTTCTTCCCCTCAAAATCAGTTTCTGTACCAGAATATTCCTTAAATAATACAGTGTCTCCTATAGCAATCTCAACATTTTCAATGGTGCTTAAACCGACAACTTTTGCCAGTTTTGGTTTCTCCTTTGCCGTGTCGGGAATAATAATACCACTTGCAGTCTTTTGTTCCTTCTCTTTTTCTGTTAAATCCAGTAATACATTCTGGTTCACAGGTTGTAATTCTTTCATGTTCTGTTAGTTTTAATTGGATGATTTAATATTCTGATTAATCAAATTATTTACATTCATTTGCTGTTCTTTGGTGGATGAAAAATCTCTGATTCACATCTCATAAAAAAAATCAACCGTCAATTTCAAGTAAACGATTTATTTTCGATTTATCGAATCCAATAACCATTTCACCATTAATAAGCGTCTGGGGTACTCCCTGCTGACCGCTACGGCGAACCATTTCCTGTGCTGATGATTCATTACGACTAACATCAATATCTGTAAATCTGATACCGTTTTTTCTAAGGTATGTTTTTAACGTATTACACCATGAACAGGTTGGTGTGGAATAGACAGTAACATGCTTCACAGGCTTACCTTCTTTTTCAGCTTTTGCTAAAAAAACAGCATTCTCAAAAAAGGCCTTATAGAATCCGGGATCATGAGCACCTTTGATGATATTTCTTACTTGTCCCTTTTCAAATTCCAGTAAGGCAGGTGCTGTGGTAACCGAATATTCCGGATGTATATCCCTTACATGGTTCACATCAGCCGTAAATATGCTTACACCTGTTGCTTCTGAAGCTCCGAGTATGATATTGCTGAGGGCAGTATCACTGGATGCTGAACCACTTTTATAAATAAGCAGAAATGATCTGGACTCTTCTGCTATCTGACTCTTTAATTCCTTAAGAGAATTTACACTCCTGGTATTCATTGGATTAATTTATCATAAACATTTAAACATGCAGATGTTTACATATATTATGCCAATCGGTAAAAATAAGGTTTATGACACAATAACTGATAATTTGTCAGTCATCACATTATATTGATCAGGATTTTAACGCGTTGTGTGATTATACAAGAAATTTGCAGACATCTCTCCCCGGATTATCATAATGGGATTCAGAGTTTCCTTTGTTACTACGATCACAGGGTTGGCAACATTATTGATTTCAGCAATAGCCTGGTATATTCTGAGATACAGATTACGGATCATATTAAAAGCAACCGCCGATTAAATAAGTATTTATCCCTTAAAACACTTGAAAGCAAACCAGGGAACAAAAAAAACAGCAAAAAAAGTAAGTCCGATTGTTAGCAGTAATTTTGCACCAGCCAAATTCAGCTGGGTAAAAAGTAACCCTGTGATTGGAAGCGTACAGAAAATAGCCCCGGCAATATACATAAAATGTTTTTCAAGGGTATAAAAAATAATCAGTGATACTGCGAGAAGCAATAAACTGATTGACATAATGTAATTGCTGTATGGCAGATCGTGGAGCATAAAAAGAAGTCCAAGAATAAGTACCATAATCGATAGTGCAGAAGATGAGATAGCTGTTTTTTTCATAAATATTAATGAAAAACCGGGGAATAAATATTATGCTAAAAATAATAAAACATTAAAGATATATTATTGATTTTTTATATTTTCATTTGATTATGTTGTATTTATGTATAAGGAAGAACTAATTGATAACGCTTGTGCGATTGAAAGAACTAAGTAATTGAATCATAGATTTTTTGTAGAGCCGCGCCGTGGCGCAGCTCTACAAATTCCTCATTATCAATATCATCGATTTAATCCGGCGCAACGTTAAGTGATAATAAAAATGGGTTTTTAATAAACAAATGAACTTTATCATCGGTCTTTAAATATGAAAAATCATCCGGATGTTATTGCAATTAAGGTAATAAATCTCACCAGGTGCTACGGTGATCTGAAAGCGGTGGATGGATTATCCTTTGAAGTCAGGAGAGGGGAAGTATTCGGTTTTTTGGGTCCCAATGGAGCTGGAAAAACAACTTCTATTAACATGATCTGCGGTCTTTTAAAACCTGATAAGGGTGAGATTATGGTAAACGGGCAGAAAATATCGGGAGGAGATAGAAAAAAAGTACATTCAAAGGTAGGAGTTTGTCCGCAAAATATCATTCTTTGGCCCAAGCTAACCTGTTTTGAACAACTTGTTTTTTTAGCCAGAATGTATGATATGCCGGCTTCCGTTGCAAGGGAACGGGCTGACATGCTGCTTGAGAAACTTGGGCTTCAGGAAAAAAGAAACAAGCTGGGCAATACTTTATCCGGGGGGATGCAACGCAGGCTTAATGTTATCATGGCACTGATTCATGATCCTGATCTTGTCATCTTTGATGAGCCGGAGGCGGGGCTCGATCCCCAATCAAGGCTGCTGGTCAGGGATTTTATCATTAAAACAGCCCGGGATAAAACAGTCATTTTTACAACACATAATATGGATGAGGCAGAGCGGGTTTCTGACCGGGTGGCTATTATAGACAGAGGGAAACTGTTAAAACTCGATACTCCCGGAAACTTAAAAAAGTCAATCGGGGAGGGAGATACCATGGAATGGACTATTCAAATGGAGGATCGTAACAAACTATCCGATGCGATTAAAGATCTTAAGAAGAAGGGTATGCATATCCTGCAATCTGAAGAGAAATTAATCATTAAATCCATGAACCTGATTGAACAGGTACATGGGATATATAAGATCCTGGAATCGGCAGGTATTAAAGTAACCGGAATGAGTATGCGCGAAAACACCCTGGAGGATGTATTTATTCATTTAACAGGCAGGAGATTAAGGCAATGAAATGGTATCATGTCTTTATTAAAAGTCTGAAAGAACAGATCCGTGATTACTGGATACTGCTGATCGTTATCCTGCTGGCACCTTTCTTTATCTTTGTCTATTACCTGATGATCGAATCTGAAAATCCTCATTATGATGTAATGCTTATGAATCGGGATAAAGGAATTTCTATCCCCTCCATCGAAATGAATCTTGGTGATAGCCTTGTAGCCTATCTTAAGCAGGAAGCCGCTGCATACAAAGAACTTGTCCTGAAGTTTTATTTGGAGG
>CAZRHW010000491.1:0-3139 GCA_964599785.1 uncultured Bacteroides sp.
ATTTACGCCACTGTCAGTTAAGTTTGTCCATACGGGAGTTATTCATGAGGAAGCCTATGAAGGCTCATGCCGGACTGGAAAGCTTGATTACCTTACCATGCAGGCAGAGACAAAGGCTGTAAAAAATGAACTTGAAAACCTGAAAAAAGAAGTAGCCGGTTTTAATTTTAGCACCGGAATCCAGCCATTGGATCCCCAGGGAATTTATCTGTGGGTTGAAAAAGGGAATCCCGAGATCATGCTGAAAGACCAGGAATTGTTCAAGCTTAATGATGATGACCCTGAGACAGATATATATGTGGTAACAGGTGGATTGCCCCAGTTTACCTGTGTACGGATTGCCGAGACGTATAAAAAGCCGGTTATTTTCCTCAGTTCAGCAGGGTGGGGCCTTGATGTGCCGGGAGGTGTGAGGGCTATCGGGTATGAAAGCTTTTATGTGCAGGACATGGATCAGCTCAACAACCTGCTTATGGTTTTCAAAGCACGGAAAGCATTTCAACATACTAAATTCCTGAACGTCACCAATTTTGATGTTGTTCCCAAAGGGGTGATCAGTTCCGTAAGTGATATTGATTTTATAAAGGAAAAATACGGAATGGATTATCATACAGTTAATTACCAGGAATTCTTTTCAGATATGGATAATCTTTTAAAGGATAAAGAGATACAGCAGAAGGCCGGGAAACTTGCAGGTGAATTGATTTCAGGAGCAGGAGCAAGTAATATGTCCGCAGATGATGTTATCAATTCCTTTAATTTTTACCTCACCGTACTGCATTTTTTTAATAAATATGAATGCAATGCCTTTGGTGTGGAATGCTTTGAGCTTTGCAGTTCAATGAATCCGTGGAACCGGAGGTTTACACCATGCATGACCCATTCACTTTTGAAGGACGAAGGATTCCCGTCGGCATGTGAAAAAGACCTTAATGCATTGCTGGCCATGGCAGTGATGATGTATGTTTCACATAAACCGGCGTACATGGGGAATCCTGACCTGGATCTTGAGAAAAATATCATTACGTTACATCATTCGGATTCACCCGTCAGGATGAACGGATTTGAAAAACCTGCAGATTATTATGAAATAAAAAGCTTTACTGAAGCCGGTTTCGGGGTCACACTCAGGTATGATTATGAAGCGCACAAAGGTCAGATCGTCACACTTGCCAGGTTTGATCCTTCAGCCAGGAAGATACTGGTGATCCCCGGTGAGATCTCGGGTGGTGCAGGCATGGATGGATTCGGGTGTTCACAAAGAGTGAGTATAACCGTTTCTGATGCCAGGGAAACGATGAGAAAAATGCAGGATTTCGGCCATCACCTGTCGCTGGTGTATGGCAACTGCGTGGAGCAGGTCAGGGACCTGGGAGTGTTGATGGGATATGAGGTTGTGATTGTGTAAATATTATAGAATATCCGGAAGCTGATATACACAGAAATATCCGAAGAACAGAAATGCGATGATCAGTCCGGCAGCAAAGATCCAGTGTGGTTTCAGCATCCTGGCAACTTCCGGCTGGTAAAATTTTGGCATGACAAAATACAGTGCAATCAATATCAGGAGTGCCTGCAGTGGAGTCAGCAACAGCCCTTCCAGTATTGCGGAAAATTTTACCAGGACTACAGGCTGGTAACCGAGGGAATATATGATTATCATATTTGTGATAAAAAAATAGCAGAGGAATATACGGTACTGTATTTTCCATTTGAATTTCCTGTTGAACCAGGGTATACATATTCTGAAAGAATCTGCAAGAAGGCGTGGCCATCCTGCCAGCTGACCGATGTTGGTTGAGACGAGTGCAGCGGTGCCACCGATCATAAACAATACACCTCCAAGCTTGCCCCAGCGGGAAGAAAATAAAGCTGACAACTGGAATGCAACCTGGTTGCCGTCCGGTGCAATTTCCCGTGGACCAAGTATCCCGGCGCCTGCTATCAGAAAACCTGAAGTTACCAGAATACCGATAATCATAGCCAGGGATGAATCTGTATAGACCATTCTGCACCAGCCTTTGATATTCCTGGCATCATCAGTATTCAGTTTTTTTAATCCTGCAATATCAGCCGGAAATCCATATTGATTTTTTTTCGTTGCGCCGTAACCTGCACCCATTACCCAATAGGAATACCATACCTGGCTAGCAAATCCGCCGGCACCCCAGCCGAGAAGAGGCAGGACCTCTTTCCATGGATTATCAGTAACACCTTTACGAATGACCCATTCTGCAAGTTCAGGTTTATGCGGGATAACTCCTTTCAGAAGCTCGGGGAATGAGGGCATCACATATGCACAAACATAAAAGACTCCGAGTATAACAACAAGGATCAGGATACTCATGGTTATCTTCAGCCATTTGAATTCACCCGACCAGGCTACAAGGAATGCAAAAGTTGTAACGATCCAGCCACCGGCTGCAGGACTTATAGGTAAAAGGCTGCTTAAGAATGTACCACCAGCAGCAGCCACTGAACCTATTGAGATCGTACCTGCCACAAACTGTGCAACAAGCACAAGCCATACTGCCCAGTTTTTCGGACCTGGCATCCGGCCGAACATATCAATCATTCCCTCCCCTGTACATACCGTATATCTTGCTCCGGACATCCCGATCCAGAATTTAAGAAAGATACCAATGACGATTGCCCAAAGTATACCATTACCCAGAATAGCTCCCGTGCGGGTCGCAATGATCACTTCTCCCGATCCGATATATTCGGAAGCCCAGACGATAGAAGGGCCGACCATAAGGAGAATGGCCAGTCCTTTGGGGGAGGAGGAGATAAGTGGTTTATTATTCATCGGGTGTTGCTAAAATTTGAAACTATTCCATTCTTCCATGCTATATTGTTATCATCTTCCATACCGTCAACCATAGAGGGATCGCTATTAATGCTACAAAATATGAAATAAAAATGATACCGCTTATTTTTTTCAGGTTCCCGCCATATGTCCTTACCTGAAGTATAAAGCCGGTGGCAGGGGCAGCAGCAGCCTGGATCACCAGCACATCAGCTAAAAGAGGATCGGTTTCATTCAACCTGATTATTTTAAGCAATATGATAGTAATAAGAGGAATGATTACAAATTTGACAAAGCTGATCCTGAATGTCTCCCAGAATCCGGGTAATA
>CAZRHW010000492.1:0-3127 GCA_964599785.1 uncultured Bacteroides sp.
GCACACCAGGCTATTCAGGAACAAGATTCACGGTTATATGAATTAGAGCTTGATGCTGTCAATCACTCAGATGATGCGGCACTCTGTGGCGGTAAAGCCGTCATTCTTATTGATGCATGCCCGGGAAAAAGTTTGAATATCCTCCGTATGATTGAAAAATCAATCCATGCCCGTCAGCCGGGAATCATGGCTGCATTAATAGGCAAATATAAAAATGCAAAAGTAGAAATAACACGGTATTGGGTCAGCAACTATGATATGGATCCTGCCGGTTTAGATGAGGAACTATCAGGATATGGTGATCAGGTTAAAAAATGCATGAAAGAGAATCAAACCATTTTCCTTCCGGTGGAGAACAGTTCCCATTTTATAGATGCATCCGAAACTTTTTTATTCCTTGAACCGGTATTCCCTTCCCCCATGCTGATCATTGCAGGAGCCGGTCACGTTGGACAGGCTGTCGCCCATCTTGGGAGCCTGCTTGATTTTGAAGTGACCATAATTGATGACAGACCCGAATTTTGCAACAATAAAATGATCCCCGATGCAGATCATTTCATCGTTGAAGATATTGGAACAGCAATCCATAAAATCCCTGTAACTACCGATACTTTTATCGTCATTGTTACGCGGGGACACAGGAATGATGCTGATGCACTCCGGGCATGTATGAATTCAAATGCTGCATACATCGGTATGATAGGGAGCAAACGAAAGGTCAGGTTAACGCGGCAAAAATTTCTTGCAGAAGGGTGGGCAACACCTTCCCGGTTTGATTCTATCTATGCCCCTATTGGCATAGAGATCGGATCAAACACCGTCCAGGAAATTGCTGTCAGTATCTGTGCCCAACTGATCCTTATACGTCAGCAGAAACAAAAGAAAAAGAAGAAGGCTGCCGTCAATGCTGTCATCCTTGCTGCCGGGGAATCCAGGAGAATGGGAAAACCTAAACTTCTCATGCCCTACGGCGAGTCAACGATAATTGACACAGTCATTCGCGAAGCAACACGGTCGGGGGTAAATGAGATTGTTGTTGTGCTTGGTTCTGAAAAAGACAGGATCAGGATGCAGATAAAGGATTATCCTTTGATCCTAACTGAAAATCATGAATTTCAACACGGCATGCTTTCTTCTGTCCAGTGCGGAATACGGGCACTGCCAGAGAATATGGATGCCGTACTTGTTTTACTTGGCGACCAGCCAATGATCCCGGCTTCAGTTATCGATAATGTGATCGATGCATACAGGCAGACAGGAAAAGGAATTGTTATAGCTGTCCATGATGGTAAAAGGGGCCATCCTATTTTGTTTGACATAAATTACAGGGAGGAGGTGGAGCAACTGAGCCCGGATCATAGTCTTCATGATCTTACACGAAAATTTCCTGAAGATATTCTTGAGATTGAGGTTGGAACACCGGTAATACTCAGGGATATTGACACCATAGAAGATTATAATAAAGAATTAAAATACAGGAGGTTAACATGACAGAAACCATTCATTTTGAACTAAACGGCAAGCCGGTATCCATGTCATTTGAATCTGACAGGATACTGTTATCGGTATTGCGAACCGAATTTGGCCTGACAGGCACCAAATTTGGCTGCGGGCTGGGATTCTGCGGCGCATGTACGATCATTCTGGATAATGAACCCGTCCGTTCATGCACGGTGCCCTTAAGCAGCATTAACGGAGCAAAGATCATCACCATCGAAGGGCTTTCAAAAAATGGCACCCTGCACCCGATACAAAAAGCATTTATCAAACATGAAGCTTTGCAATGCGGATATTGTACTCCCGGAATGATTATGAATGCATACGGATTGTTGATCAAAAATCCGGAACCTTCAAAGCAGGAAATTATTCAGGGAATGGAAGATAATCTGTGCCGATGCGGAACATATAACAGGATTATCAAAGCAATTCAAACCGCAGCAGAAGAAATGAAAGGAGGGATGAAGTTATGAAAGACGAAAAATATAAAAACCAGTTAGCCAGTAATTTAAAATCGCAATCCACCATTGGACGGCGTGATTTTCTAAAAAACCTGGGAGGAGGTTTATTCATCATTTTCTCCGTTGGTAATTATTCCTTTTTATTCGGGGAAGCTATCCCGCCACAACAGGTTGAAGAAGACCTTAATGCATACCTGAGGATTGGAGAAGATGGCAGGGTCAGTTTATTTACCGGTAAAATTGAGATGGGGCAGGGAGTCATCACCTCACTGGCCCAGATGCTTGCCGATGAACTGGATGTTTCATATGAGAGCATCGATATGATCATGGGTGATACTGATCTGTGTCCGTGGGATGCCGGTACATGGGGATCTATGACTACCCGCTTTTTCGGGCCTCCCCTCAGGGCAGCAGGAGCTGAAGCCAGATCGATCCTGATGCAGATGGCGGCAGAATATCTCAAACTACCTGTTGACCGGCTATTGGTGAAGAATGGTATTGTTTCAGATATCAACGATGAAAAAATCCGGGTTTCCTATGCCCAGCTCACCAAAGGAGAAAAGATCGTAAAAGAACTGGCTGAAAAACCACCTGTAAAAGATCCTTCCGAACTCCGGATCATGGGAAAACCGTTTTTCAAACGGGATTCGTACGAGAAGGTAACCGGGAAAGCAAAATATGCCGGTGACATTCAGTTGCCGGGAATGTTGTATGCAAAAATACTGAGGCCCCCTGCCCATGGAGCAAAACTGACCGGCCTGGATATGTCGGAAGCAGAAAAGATGGAGGGTATCGTAATTGTCCGTGAAGATGATCTCATCGCTGTACTTCATGAGATCCCGGATATAGCAGATGAAGCCCTCTCGAAAATTAAAGCTGAATTTGAATCAGAACCCTCAGATATCAATAACAGTAACATATTTGAATACCTGCTGAATTCCGTTGCTGCAAGCAATGAAGTAGCAAAGGGAGGAGACCTTGAAGAAGGACACAAACTATCCGATATGATTTTTGAGTCGGAATACCACGACGGATATGTGGCACATGCACCGATTGAAACACATACTGCCACTGCCGTTATGGAGGGAGAAAAGATCAGGGTATGGGCCTCTACCCAGACTCCTTTCGGGATCAGGACTCAGATTGCCAGGAACCTTGGCATGAATGAA
>CAZRHW010000493.1:0-3118 GCA_964599785.1 uncultured Bacteroides sp.
AGAGTATTAAACTTTAATTATTTTTGAATATTTTAGGTTCATTTATGAAGGTGTTGATTTCAATAGGAGTTATATTTGTTTCAATGGTTCAGTTCATTGCAGCTCAACCGGTTCCGGCAGGTGATGAGAACATTCCTTTTCTGATGACTTTTGGCAACAAGGCTGAGACTTCATGGGGGGATGATGATTTCAGCCAGACTTTTTTCTTTCTTATACCGGAAAATTTTAAGAATCCGATTTATATCAGGATTTTCGATCCTGATATAGGTAGTGAGTATGATGAGCTCAGAGGTGAATTTGATACACGTACCACCTTTGAAATATTTGGAGGGGAAGGTTGTTATTCAGATCTGGATGCTCAGGAAACCGATCCTACCGGCGACTATAAGAGTGGCAACCTGCTGGCATCTAAAGCTTTCGGGCAGGATGAACGATATAATAACAACTGGTATACTTTCGGTCCATTTAATCCCACTGAGGGTGAATGGATTGAGAAGTGGAGCGGATATATTTTCAAGATCATTATCGAAGGTATTGCAGGTGATGACGGAAATCTATACAGGATGTTTCTCAGTACGGAACAATCTGATAATAAAGCTATTGAGGGCGCCAATGCATTTGCTTATGAATATTCATTCAGGATGCATGACAATCCGAATGAAGTTTCACATATTTATCCATTTGTTGATGACCGGACGGTAACTGTCAAACAGTCAAATTTCGACTGGGATAATGACGGTTTGATACGGATCGTATCAGTTGCAAGAAAGGGCCAGTTGAGCAAAGTATCCGGCGAAGATGTCTGGGGGGAGGATGAATTTCAGATCCTTGATGAAGAGCATAATACATCCCTTGACATGCAGCTTATCAAGAGCAGATCGCCGGTCATCAGGAACAACAACGTGGTCATCAATGTACGGAACCAGTATAATGAATTACTCCCGTTTTTCGTCATTCCACTTGGAGGAGTACCACAGTACAAATATACCATTGGCGTTAAAAAACAATCGGATTAGCTGAACTAAAATAACAGCATGAGGCATTTTCCCGGAATCATCACTTTTCTTATCCTGTTCTCCACAGGGACATCAGGTTATTTATCGGGGCAGCATTATGAATTCAGGCAATACGGGATTGAGGAAGGTATCTGCCATCCTTTTGTATATTCTGTTAACCAGGATAAGAATGGTTTCATCTGGTTGGCTACCGGAGAAGGATTATGCAAATTTGACGGATTTGGATTTACCGGGGATTTTACAACCGATTCACTTCCCACAGCTTTTATTAAAAAGATACTGAAGGATCGGGATGGTAACCTCTGGTTTGGACATAATGATGGCAGCATAACCATGTATGATGGGAAGGGATTCAGGATTATTTCAACAGATGAGAAGATTTCCAGCACAATAAATGATATTGCGGAAGATCCGGAGGGGGGATCCATCCTTTTTGCCACGCAAAACCAGGGGATCATTGTAGTAGACAGCAACCTGAATGCAAAAATTATTGTTGAACCTTTCAGACGGAAATTATTATCCTCCCTGTGTTTTACTGAAAATGGCAATTTACTTGTCGGTGTATACGACGGATTATTTCTTTATGAATTTGACCCTGTTCAGGATACTGCCATTATCATTTCAAAGATCGACCAGATTCCTTATACAACTGTTAATACAATCAGGAAGATAAAAGATGGGTCGACATATCTGGTTGGCACACAGGATGAAGGAATTTATAGCCTGAAAATCCTGGATCAGGCCAATTATGAAGTTAGCAAACTGGAGACGGATTCATATTTGAAATATTCCTCTGTTCTGAGTGTTCTGGAGGATAGTCATCATCATATCTGGTTAAGCACACAGGGAGAGGGTGTTTATAAGATTAATCTGTCAGGTGATTCGAAGAATATTACCAGCCTTGTTAATTATGATGAGCGTAACGGATTGGGGAGTATGTTCATCCGGGAGGTCTTTGAAGATATTGAAGGAAACATATGGATAAGCACATATGGAAACGGCCTGGCGGCATTATTTGATGAAGCGTTTGTTTTTTACACTTTTGAAGATGAAATAGGATCGGATATATATTCAGTCGTAACCGATGATGATGTATTCTGGATTGGCGGTCAAGGCCGGATTATGGAGATAAGTCAGAGCCAGGGCAGCAAAAATATTGTATTTGGACCAACAGACGGGATCCCCCGCGATAAAATCATATCCCTTTACAAAGATAACCAGGGATGGCTCTGGATAGGAACTTCTCAGAGCGGGCTTTTCAGGATGAGCCTGAGCACAAATAAAACCACCCGGTATCATGTTTCCGAAAATTCACTCGAGAATGTTATCAATGCTATTGATGGTAATAACGATTTTATATGGGTAGGTACGAATAACGGGGTTTTGCAAATTGATACAAAGACCGGTGAAAGAATTTCATTCACAACAACAGACGGACTGCCCCACAACAAAATCAGCGACATCTTTGTGGATTCAAAGGACAACGCCTGGATCGCCACCCGGGCAAATGGCCTTTATTCGGTGAACAGCAATAGTGAGTACAGGATTACAGGCAATTTTGTTCTTGAATTCATTGCCATAACGGAAGATGAACATGGTAATCTGTGGGCTGCCACCGACAATGATGGTGTTTTTAAATTCGATCCGGAAACAGATACAGCCGGATATTATTCAACCAGTAATGGTTTAAAATCAGGATCCTGTTACAGTATACTAAATGACGGAAAGGGGAATATCTGGGTCGGGCACAGGCTGGGATTGAGTAAAATTAATGTTGAAACAGGAAGGATCCTGACATATGGCGTTGAAGAGGGAATTAATGGAGATTGTTATCATAATGCTGCCGATGTTACCCATGATGCCAGGATACTATTTGGTACCACCAGCGGTCTGGTTACTTACAATTCATTGGAAGAAAGAAAAAATGTAACCGCTCCGTTTGTAAATATTACCTCGGTCAGGATCTCTGACAGGGAATATGATTTTTCAAAGCCAATTATTTTACCATATGGCATTTATAAACTCAGGGTGGAGTTTATCGGACTTAATTTCAGATCACCCGAACGGGTCACTTACCAATACAGGCTCGAAGGTTATGATGA